>CAYWJL010000001.1:0-30630 GCA_964458145.1 uncultured Desulfovibrionales bacterium
GGGCATGACTCGTGGTCAGGAGATCCCAGGCACCACCCAGTGCCGTATTGCCGACCATGACGATTTTCTTTTCCCAGACACGGGGAACAAATCCCAGATCGACCAATTCAAGCGGCCGCACATGGGTCCCGAGAGATCCGGCAACAAATACCCTTCTGAGTTCTCCCTGACTCACCCCTCCCTGCGTAAGCAGGGCTTCGATGGCATAATTGCACGAAGCCTTGAGCTTGAGGATCTCCTCCACATCCCGGCCGGTCAGCACGGGTCTTTTGTTCATGGTAAACACTGTTCCAGACGGGCCATTCACAAACAAGCCTTCGAGGGTACGGGCCATGGGATGGGATGATCGGACGAAACGTCCGGATACATCCAGAACACCGACTCGTTTGAGAAGACTGACCAGGGAAAGATACCCGGTACCGGAAACACCGTTTACCACCTGTCCCGAAATGGGGACCAATCCGTCAGGACCCATGGTGAATCCCGTACAGACACGAGGACCGGCCATGGTACCCCGCGTAAGTCCCACCCCTTCCAGAGCAGGACCCATGGCAACACTCGTCACCAGATACCGGTCAGGGGCAAGGGCGAGGACGAATTCCCCATTGGTGCCGAAATCAGCCAGAAGAAAGGGAAACGTATCCGGGTCTACATGATGCAGAATCAGATGACAGAGTCCGCAGGCAATGTCGGCTCCCACGAAGGGAGCGAAGAGTGGAGGGATATATGCCTGGACTTCGGCCTCGGAGTCACTGGCCGGAATCGCTTCGGTGGTGTTCCCCAGGTAATCGAGGACATAGGGGGACGTCGCGAGCCCCTGCATGGGAAGACCGAGGAAGGAATGGATCATCACGCTGTTTCCGGTCACGACAAGACCCAGGGATGATACATCCTGACTACTGGCGGTAAGTGCGTGGATCACGTCCACCAGTGATCGATGAAGGGCGTGAGCAAAGGCTGGATCAATCTGGGCAAAGGCCATGCGCGCCATAACGTCGGCTCCGGCACCCACCTGAGGATTGAGGAGCCGTCCGCTAACCGGGGCATCGGCTCCGGATGCCATGCCCTGCCATTTGACAGCCGTGGTGCCAACATCCACAGCAAGAAGGGCCAACCCGTCCGGAGCAACGCTACGATCAAGAGGACGTGGACCTACGGCATCAGGAACTTCGATGGAAACATCGGTACGGGGATAGTGACGGCAGCCGAGGCGCCAGCCCTGATCTATCTGGCTTGGGGAAAGGATCTCCTGCTCGCGGGAGTCCGGGGTCGGAGGATCCGTGAGGTAGCGAATCCGGCAACGCCCGCACGTACCGACTCCGGCGCACAAAGGATGCCCGTGATAGAAGCCGGCTGCAAAAAGATTCTGAACCAGAGATGCCCGGGAATGGGCCGGCAATGAAACGGTTGTGTGGCCTGTAGTCACATTGAGCACAACGACGATCCTTGTTGAGAAACGGTACGCCGGGTCTGCCCTTGAACCCTGATCAGGAATTGCCGGACATCACCGGATTTAAAGCCGATGCCAGGAAAGAGCGCAAGGTTCTGGTTGCCGGAAAAAGTTCACGCTTGGTATGGTGCACAAGATAAAAGGATCGGGACATGGACAAAGCAGGCAGGGTCAATGCGTGCAATTCCCCACGCTGGACATATGGCTCGACCACCATCCGCGAGGTCACAGCGATACCGAGACCGGCCAGCACACATCCAAGCATTGCCTGGGTATTCTGCACCTGGATGCCCACCTGTAAATCGAAAATGTCGACATTGCGTGTTCTCAAGGCCGTCTCAAGGGCCTGACGGGTCCCGGAGCCGGGTTCGCGCATGACCCATGGCAGCTTGGTCACAGCGGTCAGATCGTCTACACCGGGCTCTATCCTTTGTACATACTCGTGGGTACCGACGAGCACGAGCTCGTCCTTGAGAACAGGCTCGAACATGAGATCACCACAGTCCGAACCGGACCCGACCATGGCCAGCATGGCATCCCCCCGACGGACCATGTCGATAACGGTTTTGGTGTCTCCAACGCGCAGATCGATACGCACATCGGGATAGGACCTCAGAAACGTACCAAGAAGGGGTGGGAGAATGTAATCGGCCGGGATGGTGCTCCCGCCGAGAATGATGGGCCCGGAAATGGCGTGGCGCAACAGATCGATTTCCGCACGTGCCATGTGAAGAAGATGAAAGATGCTCTGACTTCTGCCATAAAGGATCTCTGCGGCCTGGGTGGGTAAGACACTGCGTCCGACCCTGTCGAACAAGAGAACCCCGAGCTCTTCCTCGAGAAGGGCCACGTGGGAGCTGATGGTTGGCTGGGAAAGAAACAACTCCTTGGCCGCTTGAGAAAAACTGCGGGTCTCGAAAACCTTTGAAAAGGCTTCAAGGCGTCTTATATCCATATCTGCCATCGAAAAATGCTAGAGAGTGGAACAACGATAGAAATCGGACACGCTGAAGAGACCAGACGATACCACCCTGGAAGTGGGTACGTTATGAAGGGGTTCCCTCCAAAAGGATCACATGCCACAACTTTCATAAATAGATACAATCGGATTTATCTATAACTAGAAACACAAAAAAAGGCAGACCAAGTCTGCCCTTTTGTATGTGCTATGCTTCAGCGGTCACTTCATCGTTCTGTTCGACAGCCTCTGCGGTTTCATCACCCTCGGCTGTTTCACGTTCCATGACCGTGAGTTCGATGATTGCCATGGAAGCGCAATCACCTGTGCGAGGCTGGCCGAACTTGACAATCCTCGTGTAGCCACCGGTCGGTTGATTGGCAAATCTGGGACCGATCTCATCAAAGAGTCGCTGCACGAGCTGATGGTTGCCAAGGACCTTGTACGCCTCTCGACGAGCGTTCAAATCATTCTTCAGTGCCAAGGTGATCAAGGGCTCGACGAATTTTCTGAGCTCCTTGGCCTTGGGAAGTGTCGTCCTGATCCGTTCATGAATGAGCAGCGAGCGGGACATGTTCCTGAACATGGCCTTTCTATGCTCCATGGTACGGTTGAGTTTTCTGCCTGCTTTTTTATGCCTCATCTTCTTCTGACCTCTTCACCCATTCCTGGTACTTTTCTTCAAAGTTATCGTTCTTCATCCCGAATTCAAGGCCCATGGACTCGAGAACACGGCGGATGTCCTCAAGGGATTTGCGGCCAAAATTCTTGGTCTTGAGCATTTCGCCTTCCGTCTTCTGGACAAGCTCACCTACGAGATGGATACCGGCACTCTTGAGACAATTACTCGCCCTTACAGGGAGTTCCAGGTCTTCGATGGACTTGAAAAGATTGGGATTGACTTCCTGGGTGGCGGAAACATTCTTTCGGTCGATATCCGCCGTGGATTCATCGAAATTAATGAATACTGACAGCTGCTCCTTGAGAATCTTGGCGCTATAAGCCAACGCGTCATCCGGAGAAACCGAACCATCTGTCCAAATCTCCATGATCAACTTGTCATAGTTGGTCATCTGCCCGACACGAGCCTGTTCCACGTGATAAGCGACTTTCTTGACCGGAGAAAAACTCGAATCAAGAGGGATCGTGCCGATCTCGGTTTCCAGCCCTTCGTGCATCTCCGCAGGCATATACCCCTTACCCATGCGCACTTCCATCTCGACGAAGAAATCGATGGGTTCGGTCAAGGTGGCGATATGCTGCTCCCGATTCAGGACCTGGAGATTCTGATTCTCCTGGATAGCAGATGCTGTTACCTCTCCGATATCGTTGGCTATGAGCTGGAGCCGCTGCGGTTCGCAGGTTGAAGAGGCGAACTTGACCTGTTTGAAATTGAGAATGATATCCGTAACGTCTTCGACAATCCCTGGAATGGTGGAAAATTCATGCTGCACACCATTGATCTTGATGGCAGCGATGGCGGCCCCCTGAAGAGAAGACAGGAGAATCCTGCGCAAGGAATTGCCGATGGTCGTACCAAACCCTCTTTCAAGGGGTTCGCACACGAACTTGCCGTACATGTCATGGGACTTGCTGTCACGTTCGATGCGTTCAGGCTTGACGAGTTCAGACCAGTTTCTCACGTTCACAGGTCTTTCACTGCTTGTTTCCGTCATAGAAAACACCTATTTTATTTGGAGTACAATTCGACGATCAGCTGCTCATTCATCGGGAAGGTGACATCATCACGTACGGGGAGAGCCTTGACCGTTCCTTTGAGAGCGGTCGTATCGACTTCGAGCCAGGCAGGTACGCCACGACGGGCAACGACTTCCTGAGCTTCCTTGATCACCAGGCTGTTCTTGCTGTTGGCGCCGACTTCGATAACATCGCCATCCTTGAGCTGGATGGAAGGGACAGTGACTTTACGTCCGTTGAGCATGAAATGACCATGACGAACGAGCTGTCTGGCCTGATTCCTCGAGTTGGCGAAGCCCATGCGATAGGCTACGTTGTCGATACGCTTCTCGAGGAGCATGAGTAAGTTGGTACCCGTGACGCCCTTCTTGGAATCAGCAACATGAAAGTAGTGTCTGAACTGACCTTCGAGGATACCATACATGCGACGAACTTTCTGCTTCTCACGAAGCTGAATGGCATACTCGGTGGGCTTGCGGCGCATCTTTCCGTGCTCTCCCGGAGGATAGGAACGCCGTTCAAAAGCACATTTGTCAGTATAGCAACGGTCACCCTTGAGAAAGAGTTTTTCCCCTTCTCGCCGGCAGAGTTTGCATTTCGCACCAGTATATCTAGACAATTTCTAATCCTCCTTTAAACCCTGCGCCGCTTCGGGGGTCGGCAACCGTTGTGGGGAATGGGGGTAACGTCACGGATGAAAGTCACCTTCATTCCGGCAGCATGAATGGCGCGCATCGCAGATTCACGCCCGGAGCCGGGACCCTTGACAAAAATACCCACAGTTCGCATGCCGTGATCCTGGGCACGCTTGGCTGCAACTTCGGCAGCCTTCTGCGCGGCAAAGGGAGTACTTTTTCTGGACCCCTTGAACCCGGAAGTTCCGGAGCTGGCCCAGCTTATGACATTTCCGACATTGTCGGTAAACGTGATGATAGTGTTATTGAACGTCGCACTGATATGCACGATTCCGGTCGGAACATTCTTCCGTTCCTTTCTTTTCAAACCTTTCTGAGGCCTAGCCATACCTTCTCCTCACCCTTTACTTTTTGCGGCCTACCGCAACACGTTTTCTGCCTTTTCTTGTCCGGGCGTTCGTCTTGGTCTTCTGCCCGCGTACCGGCAGGCCCCTTCTATGCCTCAGACCACGATAACATCCAATATCCATGAGTCGCTTGATATTGCCGGTCACTTCGCGACGCAAGTCGCCTTCAACCTTGTAGTTATCCTCGATTTCAACACGAATATTCTTGATTTCGTCGGCAGTGAGGTCGTCGGTCTTCTTGGTCCAATCGGTCCCGGTGGCGTCTAAAATCTTAAGAGCTGTCGTATGACCAATACCATAAATATAGGTCAAAGCGATATCGAGTCGTTTATTCTTTGGTAGATCAATACCTGCAAGTCTTGCCACAACATCCCCCTACACTAGCCTTGTCTCTGTTTATGTCTTGGATTTTCACAAATGACACGGATCGTTCCCTTTCGCTTGATAACTTTACACTTGGGACAGATCTTCTTGACTGATGGTCGAACTTTCATAATTCCCCCAAAATATATTTCCGACAGATTCACGGTCACGGGATCATGGAGAAAAAAAACGGAACTACCGTCTCCCCTTGATCTTGGCCTTGGCCATAAGCCCGTCGTATTGTCCTGTGATCAAATAGGATTGCACCTGACTCATTGTATCCATCGCTACGCCAACCACAATCAGCAGCGCAGTTCCTCCGTAATAGAAAGGTACATTGAACTGCCTGATGAGAAGCATGGGAAAAATACAGACAACAGACACATACACAGCACCCCAGAAAGTAAGGCGCCCAAGGACCTTGTCAATGTATTCCTTGGTCTTCAGACCGGGCCTGATGCCAGGAATAAAAGCACCCTGCTTCTTCAGATTCTCGGCAATATCCTTTGGATCGAAAATGATCGCCGTGTAAAAGAAGCAAAAGAAAACAATCATGGTGATATAAATAAGATTGTATACAAGCGACCCAGGATTGAAAAAGGACGAAAACTGCTTCAACCATTGCACGTTGGAAAAATTGGCGATCGTCGCAGGAAACATGAGGATGGACGAGGCGAAAATCGGCGGAATGACACCGGCCGTGTTCACCCGGAGGGGAAGATGGCTGCTTTGTCCGCCGTACAATTTCCTGCCCATCATTCTCTTGGCATACTGAATCGGAATCCGGCGCTGCCCCCGTTCGACATAGATAATGCCGACAAGAACCCCGGCCATGACCAGGAGTACGAAAAGAGCGACAAAAACGCTGATCTCTCCGGTACCCATCAAACGGATTGAATTGTACAGTCCGGCCGGAAATCGACATACGATACCGGCAAAAATGATGAGTGAGATACCGTTGCCGATACCGTTTTCCGTGATCTGTTCACCAAGCCACATGATCAGAACCGTACCAGCGGTCAAAGTCAGGATGGTTATGATCCGAAAGGACCATCCGGCGGCCAGAACGACCGGAGCACCGGTCGGGCTGGACATGCTCTCGAGACCAATGGCTATGCCGAGACCCTGAACAAGGGTGATCAGCACGGTTCCATATCTGGCGTACTGGGTAATCTTCTTTCGTCCGGCCTCGCCCTCTTCCTTGCTGAGCCGCTTCAACTCCGGGCTGACGACAGTCAGGAGCTGAATGATGATCGAAGCCGAGATATATGGCATGATCCCAAGGGCAAAGACCGAAAGATTACGCAAGCCGCCACCGGAAAACATGTCGAAGAGTCCGAACAGGGTATTCTGCGCGTTGGCAAAAAAATCAGAGAGGGCATTCCCATCGACACCCGGAATGGGCAGATGGATGCCGACACGATAAATGGCCAGAAACAGAAAGGTGAACAGCAATCTCTTCTTGAGTTCCTGTACGCCGCTATTCATTGGTCCCGACATGATGGCCTATCCTTCAAGTGCCGTGGCTGTGCCCCCGGCCTGGGTGATCTTTTCCACGGCTTTCTTGGAAAAGGCATGCGCTGTTATGGTCAAGGGACCGGAAAGCTCGCCATCGGAAAGAATCTTGATGGGTGCATTCTTCTTGAAGCAGGAACATGTGTACAGATCTTCCAAGGTCAGCTCGGTGGCCTCCGGAAAAAGACTGCTGATCTGATACAGATTGATGGTTTGGTACTTCACACGAAAAGGATTTTTGAAACCCCTCTTGGGAAGACGCCTCTGCAGGGGCATCTGTCCGCCTTGGAACCATGGCGGTACGCCCCCACCAGAACGGGCATTCTGGCCCTTGTTACCTTTTCCGCTGGTACATCCCTGGCCTGTAGCAGAGCCGCGACCGACACGCTTGCGCTGGGCACGCTGCTCTGGATACGGGTAAAGTTCATGTAGATTCATTACTTTACAACCTCTACTAAATGACGAACACGATTAATCATTCCCATGGTGCAGGGATTGTCCGGAAGCTCATTGACAGAATCGATCTTGCCGAGTCCCAGAGCCCTGACCGTCTTTCTCTGTCGCGGGTTGCTCCCGATAACGCTTTTGACGAGTCTGACCTTGATCATGAGATCACCTATTTACGAGTGATGGTTATTTTCTTGCCACGAATATTGCTCACTTCCTCTGCGCCGCGCAGTCCTTCAAGACCGGCAAAGGTGGCTCGCAATACGTTGTGGGGATTGTTTGTGCCAATGGCCTTGGTCAGGATGTCATGAACACCCACGGCCTCCATGACGGCACGTACCGGTCCACCGGCAATGATGCCGGTACCCTTGGAAGCGGGCTTGAGCAGAACGCGTCCTGCGCCGAATATACCGGTTGTCTGATACGGGATGGTCCCCTCGATGAGGGAAATCTTCTTCATTGCCCGCTTGGCACGATCGGAAGCCTTCTTGATGGCGTCAGGAACCTGGTTGGCCTTCCCCAGACCATATCCCACACTTCCATTACCATCACCGACCACGACAAGTGCACTGAAGCTGAAGCGACGACCGCCCTTGACAACCTTGGCGACCCGGTTGAGATAGACGACTTTTTCTATGAATTCGCTCTCGGTTGGCTGCATGAATGACCTCTATTAAAATTTTAAGCCGGCTTCACGTGCACTGTCTGCAAAAGCCTTGACTTTACCATGAAATACATACCCGTTCCGGTCGAAAACAACGGCAGAAACATTCTGCTTCAAGGCTGCTTCGGCAATGTTTTTACCGATGGCCTTTGCTGTATCGATATTGGCAGTCCCGTTCTTGAATTCGTCAATGGCCAGAGAAGAAGAAGAAGCCAGCGTGGTGCCGGCATCGTCGTTGACGACCTGGGCGTAGATATGCTTATTCGAACGGAATACCACGAGACGAGGTCTCTCTGCGGTACCGAAAATTTTCTTCCGAATACGGATCTTTCTCTTTAATCTCGCTTGTCTCTTACTAGGTTTCATCGGATTACCTACTTAGCGCCGGATTTTCCGGCCTTGCGGCGGATCTGTTCATTGACATACTTGATCCCCTTGCCTTTGTACGGCTCCGGAGGACGGACTCTTCTGATCTGGGCGGCTGCTTCGCCGACCAGCTGTTTGTCACATCCGGACAGGGAAATCCTGTTACCCTCGATCTTGCCATCGACTCCCTCGGGAAGGGTGAAATTGACAGGATGGGAGTAACCGACATTGAGTTCGAGATCCGACCCCTTGAGATTGACCTTGTATCCAACACCCACCAGTTCGAGCTGTTTGACAAATCCCTTGGAAACGCCCTCGATGGCATTGTTGATCAAGGAACGGCACAACCCGTGGTGGCATTTGGTGATCTTTTCGTCATCGTCACGAGTGACCGAAACAAGTCCTTCGCTCAACTCGACATGGATCTTTTTGTGAAGATCAACCGCCAAGGTGCCTTTTGGTCCTTGTACCTCTACCAATTGTTCCTTGACGTTCAACGTGACATCCTTGGGAACATCTATCGGCTTTCTACCAATTCTTGACATAGTTTCCTCACTACCAGATTTCGCAGAGGAGTTCTCCGCCGATTCCCAGTTCCTTGGCCTTGCCTCCCTCCATGATGCCCCGGGAGGTAGAAAGGATGCTGATGCCAAGGCCGTTCTGTACGGAAGGAATATCCGCCTTGCCGACATAGACACGACGACCGGGCTTGCTGACACGCTTGAGCCCGGCGAAAGCCGGCCGACCTTCATGATATTTCAATCGGATATCGATGGAACTATCTGTGATTTCAAAATCCTGAACATACCCTTCTTCCTTGAAAATGGCGACCATTGCTGCCTTGGTTTTACTCAAGGGAGCGGACACGGTTTCGTGAAGCGCCATTTGTGCATTACGGATTCTGGTCAGGATATCTGCGATTGGATCTACTACTGACATATGCACATTCCTCGTTTACCAGCTAGATTTTCTTACGCCGGGAAGTTCACCGGCCAAGGCCATGTTGCGGAAGCAGATGCGGCAGATCCCGTATTTACGCATGTAGGCACGTGGCCTCCCACACAAGGGGCACCTGTTGTACTTGCGGGTGGAAAATTTGGGCTTCCGCTGCGCTTTGACCTTTAAAGATGTTCTTGCCACAATACTTCTCCTTTATTTCTTGAAAGGCATACCGAGCAAGTCCAAGAGCCTCTTGCCTTCCTTGTCGGTGTTTGCGGAAGTCACGATGGTAATGTTCATGCCTTTCACCCGATCCACATCATCCATGTTGATTTCAGGGAAAATTGTATGATCCTTGATTCCAAGGGTAAAATTTCCTCTTCCATCAAACCCCTTGTCAGGTATACCGCGGAAATCTCGCACCCGGGGCAGGGCTATATTCAAGAGCTTGTCGAGAAAATACCACATCCTCTCGCGGCGCAAAGTGACAGAACACCCGATGGGCTGTCCCTCACGCAGCTTGAATGCAGCGATTGACTTTTTCGCCCTGGTCACAACTGCCTTCTGACCGGCTATCAAGCTCAATTCCTTGGCAGCAGCCTGAATCAGTTTGTTATCCTGGCTACCTTCACCAAGTCCCATGTTCAGGGAAACAAACTTCACACCAGGTATCTGCATTGCCGAGGAATAGTTGAATTCCTTTTTCAATTCCGGGGCTACTGTTGTTGTATAGATATCACTCAGTCGCGTCATTATAGTCCCCTAACTCATCACTTCGTTACACTTCTTGCAGTAACGAACTTTTTTGCCGCCATCAGCTATCTTGTAACCAACCCTGGTTGGCTTGGTGCAGGATTCACATATAAGCTGGACGTTTGAAACTTGCAGAGGGGCTTCCTTGTCGACAATCCCACCCTGCTCATTCTTGTAGGGATTGGGTTTGACATGGCGTTTCACCATGTTCACATTCTCTACAAGGAGAAGATCTTTGTTCTTATAGATCTTCTTTACCTTACCTGTCTTTCCCTTGTCCTTTCCTGCAAGGACAATCACGGTATCGTCTTTATGAATTTTCCTGGTTTTCATAGTAAATCCTATAAAACCTCAGGCGCCAGTGACACGATCTTCATGAAATTTTTGGCTCGCAATTCTCTGGCCACGGGGCCGAAAATACGTGTTCCAACTGGGTCAAGGTTCTTGCTGAGTATGACTGCGGAGTTATTGTCGAACCGGATGTAGGAACCATCGGGACGACCGATTTCCTTCTTGGTCCTGACAATGACTGCCTTCATGACATCGCCTTTTTTGACCTTGGAATGGGGCATCGCTTCCTTGACGGAAACTACGATGAGATCACCGACACCGGCATAGCGGCGATGGCTCCCTCCAAGAACCTTGATACAGCAGACCTTTTTGGCACCTGAGTTATCAGCTACATCAAGAGTTGATTGTACTTGTATCATCCTAATCCCCTACAGCGCCTTTTCAATAATTTTCGTGAGATGCCAGCGTTTCTGGGCACTCAAAGGTCTGTGTTCCACGATCTGGACCTTGTCGCCAATACGACATTCGTTCTGTGGATCGTGAGCCATGAACTTTTTTCTGCGACGGATGTATTTTTTCAAAACGGGATGTTTGATGAGCGTCTCGACCCGGACGACGATGGTCTTGTCGTTCTTGTCGCTGACGACGAAACCCGTCATGCGTCTTTTGTTGGCTTTCTGTTCGCTTTTCGCCATGTCTATTTCTCCATCTCTTTTTCGCCAAGGACACTCAGGATACGGGCAACGTTTTTCCTGACCTCGGCAATACGCTGGGTGTTCTCGAGCTGGGAAGTGGCGTGCTGGAAGCGAAGATTCATCAACTCCTGACGATACTCCGTCAACTTCTCATGAAGCTTGTCGACATCGAATGTTCTCATTTCCGAAGCTTTCATATCAGGACTCCTTGACAACGATTTGGGTCTTGAATGGCAGCTTGTAAGACGCCAACTTCAACGCACGTTTGGCCAACTCGATATCGACCCCCTTGATCTCGTACAAAACCCTGCCTCTGCGAACCGGTGCGCACCAACCGCACGGAGCACCCTTACCCTTACCCTGACGGGTTTCAAGGGGCTTGGAGGTGATGGGCTTGTCGGGAAACACGCGGATAAAAACCTTACCGCCTCTTTTGATGTGACGCATCATGGCGACACGAGCGGATTCGATCTGCTGGTTGGTCAGCTTGCCGCTTTCAAGGGCCTTCAGACCGACCTCGCCAAAGGAAACGAGGTTCCCTCGGGAAGCCTTTCCCTTGATCCTTCCTTTCTGTTGCTTTCTGAATTTAACTTTCTTTGGACTCAGCATTATCGACGACCCTCATCTAGAATATCGCCCTTGTATATCCACACCTTGACACCGATGACTCCGTACGTCGTTGCGGCCTCGGCAAATCCGTAATCGATATCGGCACGCAACGTGTGCAGGGGAACGCGACCTTCGCGCTGCCATTCGGTGCGAGCGATTTCAGCTCCACCCAACCGTCCGGAACAGGAAACCTTGATCCCTTGGGCACCGAATTTTTCGGCAATGGTGATGGTCCGTTTGGTCGCCCTGCGAAACGCAACCCGACGTTCGAGCTGCATGGCAATGTTCTCGGCTACAAGCTGGGCATCAACTTCGGGTCGGCGAATTTCGTTGACTTCGATCAGAAATTCACCGGAAAATTTGCTTTTAAGATCGGCCCGGAGCTTTTCGTTCTCAACCCCTTTACGGCCGATGACAATACCAGGCCTGGCAGTGGAAAGAATCAGGCGAACCTTATCGGCTGCACGTTCGATCTCGATTTTCGCAATACCGGCATGATACAGCTTTTTCTTGATATAGCTCCGAAGCTTCTTGTCCTCGTGAACAAATTTGGGATATTCTTTTGTTGCAAACCAGCGAGACAGCCAGTTTTTGTTGTATCCTAAGCGGAATCCGTATGGATGTATTTTCTGGCCCAAGGCAATTTCCTCCTATAGCTCATCAACAATTACTGTAACATGGCTTGTACGCTTGAAAATGCGATAAGCTCGGCCCATTGCCCTCGGCTGAATCCTCTTCCAGGTCGGACCTTCGTTGATCATGACCCGCTTGACATAGAGGTTGTCAACATCCAGCCCGGTATTAGCTTCTGCATTGGCGATGGCGGAATCCAATACCTTCAAAATGACCATTGCGGCTTTCTTGGGTGTGAATTTGAGGATATTGATGGCATCCTCGACAGTCTTCCCGCTGATATTTCGTGCGACAAGCCGGGTTTTCTGTGCAGAAATCCGCATATATTTGGCAGTTGCTCTGACTTCCATGGACTACTTTCCTTTTACCTGACTTTTTTTGTCACCTGCGTGGCCCCGAAAAGTCCTCGTGGGAGAAAACTCTCCGAGTTTGTGGCCGACCATGTTTTCGGTAACAAAGACAGGAACAAATTGTTTGCCGTTATGCACAGCGAATGTCATCCCGACCATTTCCGGGATAATAGTCGATCGCCGTGACCAGGTCTTGATCACCTGGCGGCTGTTATCCTTGGTGGCTCGATCGACCTTGGCCAGCAAATGATCGTCTACAAAAAAACCTTTTTTCAATGATCTTGGCATGCTATCTCCTACTTCCGGCCGCGGCGTTTAACGATCAGGCGAGAGGACTGCTTCTTGGGATTCCTGGTCTTGTATCCCTTGGTCGGCTTGCCCCAGGGAGTGACCGGATGACGTCCGCCCGAGCTACGGCCTTCTCCACCACCAAGCGGATGATCGATCGGGTTCATGGCGACACCGCGAACTTCAGGACGTTTGCCCATCCAACGACTCCGGCCGGCCTTGCCGATATTGATATTTTCGGAATCGAGGTTGCCGACCTGACCGATGGTGGCCATGTTGGTGGCCAGAACCTTGCGCACTTCACCCGAAGGGAGACGAAGCAGGGCATACTTGCCCTCCTTGGCCACAAGCTGTGCATAGGTACCTGCGGAGCGGGCCATCTGCCCACCCTTGCCCGGGTACAGCTCGATGTTGTGAATGATGGTTCCCTGGGGGATCTTGCCCAAAGGCAAGGCGTTTCCGGTCTTGATATCGGCCTTTTCACCGGCAAGTACCTGATCACCGACCTTCATTCCGTTGGCAGCGAGAATATACCGCTTCTCACCATCGGCATAATGAAGCAGGGCAATCCGGGCACTGCGGTTGGGATCATATTCGATGGTCGCTACCTTGGCGGGAATATCGAGTTTGTTGCGCTTGAAATCAACGATACGATACCGATGCTTGTTACCACCACCACGACGACGCGATGTGATCCGTCCATAGTTGTTACGGCCACCCTTGGTGGAAATCCCTCGGGTAAGCGACCTTTCAGGCCGTGACCGGGTGATCTCCTCAAAGGTAGATACCGTCTGCGCTCTCCTACCTGGTGAGGTAGGTTTCAATTTGCGTACAGCCATTCCTACACCCCTTCAAAAAAATCTATTTTATCACCCGGCGACAGGTTGACATAGGCCTTTTTGCAACCTGGAATCCTGCCGACGGCACGACCCATTTTTTTACGAACCCTGGGCCTGTACTTGACAACATTGACCGACTGCACAGTGACGTTGAAAAGTTCCTCGATCGCCTTGGTGATATCGAACTTGGATGCCCGAGGATGCACGTAAAAGGCGATCTTCTCATCCTGTTCTTTCATCAGGGTGGTTTTTTCGGAGAGCAGGGGTTTGATAAGAACCTGTGTATTTTCCATCTTACTGTAACCTCTCCTGCAGCTTTTCAACGGCACCCTGCTCCATTACGAGCTGTGGATGCCGTAAAATATCGTAAACATTCAATGCATCCTGGGTAGTGACCTGGACACCGGGTACATTGCGGGCTGAAAGGGTAAGGTTTCTATACTCTTCGGGTACAACAATCAAGACTTTTTTCAGCCCCAACCGATCACGCAAGCCCAGAAACGTCTTGGTCCGGATCTCGTCAAGATCGAGTTTGTCAACAATCACCATGTCTTCCTGGACGTAACGGGAGGTGAGGGCCATTTTCAGAGCGAGACGCCTGATCTTTTTGTTCACCTTGAAGGAATAGTCTCTGGCCTGAGGCCCGTGAGTCACGGCACCACCCTTCCACAGCGGTGAACGTACCGATCCGGCACGTGCACGACCTGTCCCTTTCTGACGCCAGGGTTTGCGTCCCCCTCCGCGAATCAGGGCACGATTTTTTACGCCAACGGTACCGGCACGCTGTGCATTGCGAAAGGCACGCACCACAAAATGCAGGATCTCCGGTTTGACCTCGACAGAAAAAATATCCTCGATCAGATCCATCTCGCCGACGACATTTTTTTCCTGGTTGTATATCTTTGCCATTGCCATAGCAGCTCTCCTTAACTCCTCTTGCGAAGAAGGACCACGCCCTTCTTCGGACCGGGTACCTGCCCCCGGATAATCACCAGGTTCTCTTCGGGTCTGACATCGACAACCTCGAGATTGAGAGAGGTAACATTCTTGTTACCCATCTGCCCGGCCATCTTCTTGCCCTTGAAAACCTTCCCGGGATAGGCACATTGACCAATGCCACCTGTGGACCGGTGAACCTTTTCATGGCCATGGGATGCAGGAGCTCCGCCAAAATTCCACCGTTTCATGGGACCGGCAAATCCTTTCCCCTTGGAAGTACCACGTACATCGATCCGTTCCCCGGGAGAAAAAATATCCGCAGTGATGTTCTGACCGATTTCGTACCCATCGATATCTTCGGTACGGAACTCGTCGAGATACCGATAGAAACCGGCATCGGCCTTGAGCTGATGCCCCCTTGCAGGCTTGTTCAGCCTGTGGGAGGCAATGGGCTCGAACCCAACCTGGATGGCGTTGTAACCATCCTTTGCTTCAACCTTCTTCTGGATCACCGGACAGGGACCGACTTCGATGACGGTGGCGGGAACAACAGTCCCATCATCCGCAAAGATCCTGGTCATGCCCAGTTTTTTTCCGATAAGGCCCAATGTTTTTTTCATGACTTGCTCTCTTTTCGCGACTAAAGCTTGATTTCTACATCGACACCGGCAGGCAGATTGAGCTTGCCAAGGGCATCGACGGTCTGCTGTGTTGGCTCGAGGACGTCGAGAAGCCTTTTGTGGATTCTGATTTCAAACTGTTCGCGAGATTTCTTGTCCACGTGCACGGAACGCTGGATCGTGGTCTTGTGAATTCTAGTCGGCAAGGGAATGGGGCCTGCAATACTGGCACCGGTATTCTTTGCCGAGTCGACGATCTCAGCTACGGCTTTATCTAAGATACGATAATCGTACGCCCTGAGTTTGATTCTAATTTTATCGCTGTTCATGACTGTTTTCCTAAGTGTTACGAATAAACCGGTTTGGCCTTTTGGCACACGCAGGAGCTTTCCCCCGTGTTCTTCAACGGCTGCTAGATCTTTTTCAGGAGCTCTTCAGCAACAGAAGACGGTACCTTTTCATAGTGGTCAAAAAGCATGGAATACGTGGCACGTCCCTGGGTCTTGGAGCGAAGATCCGTGGCATATCCGAACATGTTGCTCAGAGGTATGTAGGCACGAATGATCTGCGTCCCCATGCGGGATTCCATATTGCTCACCTTGCCACGACGCCCGTTGACATCACCCATGACATCTCCGAGATAATCTTCGGGTGTGAGGATCTCCACGAACATGATGGGCTCCAGAATGACGCTGGCCGCCTTCCTGCATGCTTCCTTGATAGCCATGGAGCCGGCTATATAGAAGGCCTGCTCCGAAGAATCGACATCATGGTAGGAACCGTAGACCAGTGTGACCTTGAGGTCGACAACGGGAAATCCTGCAAGCACGCCACTGGTCAAGGCATTCTGAATACCCTTGTCAACGGCGGGGATGTATTCCTTGGGAATGACACCACCGACGATCTTGTTGACAAACTCGTAGCCCTGACCGGGCTCCTGCGGCTCGACCTCGATGACCACATGGCCGTACTGACCGCGACCACCTGACTGCTTGGCGTACTTGAGATCTTCCTTGACCTGCTTGGAGATGGTTTCACGGTACGCGACCTGCGGCTGGCCGACATTGGCGTCCACACCGAATTCGCGGGTCAGACGGTCAACAATGATCTCCAGGTGCAGCTCACCCATGCCGGCGATGAGGGTCTGACCGGTCTCGTCGTTGGACTTGACCCGAAACGAGGGATCTTCCTTGGCCAGCTTCTGCAATGCCTGACTCAGGGAATCACGATCGGATTTGGTCTTGGGCTCGATGGCAACTTCGATCACAGGATCGGGAAAATCAATGGACTCGAGAAGAACAGGACGTTCCTGGGCGCACAAGGTTTCACCGGTAGCCGTATATTTGAGGCCCACAGCTGCAACGATGTCACCGGCATAGGCTTCCTTGATCTCCTCACGCTTGTTGGCGTGCATCTTGAGCAGTCTGCCGATACGCTCCTTCTTGCCTGATGCGGCATTGAGCACGGTGGAACCTGCAACGATCTTTCCGGAATAAATTCTCAAAAAGGTCAGATGCCCGATAAAGGGATCAGCCATCAACTTGAAGGCCAACGCACCCAAAGGAAGATCATCATCACAGGGACATTCGATCTGTTCCTCGGAATCCGGAGCATGACCCACCATGACCGGAATCTCCACGGGTGAAGGCAGAAAGGAAACAATGGCATCGAGCAGGGGCTGGACTCCCTTGTTCTTGAAGGCGGAACCACAAAGCACGGGACAGATACTCAGCTTGACGGTTTCCTTACGCACCGCTTCCCCGAGTTCCTCGGGAGTGATCTCTTCGCCTTCGAGATAGCGATCAAGCAAGGTCTCATCTTCCTCGGCCACGGCCTCGATAAGACTTTGACGCCACTGATCGGCCTCATCCTGCAGTTCTTCGGGGATGGGGACGAACTCGTAATTCTTCCCCATGGACTGCTCGTCGAAAATCATGGCCTTGCCATGAATGAGGTCCACAACCCCCTCAAAAGCTTCTTCGCTTCCAATGGGAATCTGCAGGGGAACCGGCTTGGCCTTGAGACGGGAGGAAATCATATCCACGACTCGGAAAAAATCGGCCCCAGACCGATCCATTTTATTGACAAAAGCAATACGGGGAACCTTGTACCGGTCGGCCTGACGCCACACGGTCTCGGACTGGGGTTCCACACCGCCTACCGCGCAAAAAACCGCCACGGCACCATCGAGAACACGCAGGGCGCGCTCGACTTCCACGGTGAAGTCCACATGTCCGGGGGTGTCGATGATATTGATCCGATGATCGTCCCAAAAACAGGTGGTAGCGGCCGAGGTGATCGTGATCCCGCGCTCCTGCTCCTGTTCCATCCAATCCATGGTCGCCTGGCCATCATGAACCTCACCGATTTTGTGCGATACGCCCGTATAGTAAAGGATACGCTCGGTGGTTGTAGTCTTGCCCGCGTCTATGTGGGCCATGATCCCGATATTTCTTTGCTTATGTATAGGTACGACTCGTGCCACGCTAACTCCTAATTACCACCGGTAATGGGCAAAGGCCTTGTTGGCTTCGGCCATGCGATAAGTGTCGTCTTTCTTTTTCATTGCCCCACCCCGGTTATTGAGAACATCGTTGAACTCGGCAGCGAGCCGGCCAACCATGCCTTTTTCCCCTCTTGTTCGGGCGTATGTAACCAGCCAGCGGATCGCCAACGATTCCTGCCTGACAGGGCGTACCTCCATGGGAACCTGATAGGTCGCACCACCGACACGGCGCGACTTGACCTCCATCTGAGGCTTGACGGTCTCCAGAACCTTTTCGAAGACCTTGAGAGGCTCTTCATTGGTCCTTTTGGCGACATCCTCGATGGCGGTGTAAAAAATTTTCTCAGCTACACTCTTTTTTCCATCAACCATGAGTCGGTTGATGAACTTTGTGACAATACGACTCCCGAATTTCGGATCAGGCAAAACTTCCCGCTTGGGAGCCGGTCCTTTTCTAGGCATTGCTTACTCCTTTTCCCTTATTTGGGACGCTTGGTTCCGTACTTGGAGCGGCTTTTACGCCTATCCTGAACGCCTGAAGTGTCCAGTGTACCACGGATGATGTGAAACCGAACACCGGGGATATCCTTGACACGACCACCACGAATCATGACTACCGAATGCTCCTGCAGATTATGTCCTTCACCGGGGATGTACGAAGTGACTTCGATCCCGTTGGTAAGCCGCACCCTAGCGACCTTGCGCAGTGCGGAGTTCGGTTTCTTCGGGGTAGTCGTATAGACACGCACACAGACCCCGCGCTTTTGAGGACATCTCTCCAGGGCAGCGGTCTTCTTTGCCTTGACTTGCTTGGTCCGCTCTTTGCGAACCAATTGATTTATCGTAGGCATACGACCTCCATATAGAATAACTTTTAGAAACGCCGTCAGTTATTGAAAGCGAATTGGCTTGTCAAGCTTTTGATGCCCTTTCACCTCAAATTTCAGGCTAACCTCAATCAATCCGGGACGCATCGTTTCCTGATAGCTCCTGGAAAACCTTGAAATTGGCACTTGCCGAGGATCCGGACGAACCATACGGACTGTCCGTGTTCACCAGGATCGGGTCTTTTGCCAACTCCTCGAGGAACTTGTCAGGACTCTCGGCCTGTCCCGGGACTTCGATGTCGTTCTCAACATAGGCATGATAGCCGGTTCCGGCAGAAACAAGCCTCCCGACAATGACATTTTCCTTGAGCCCGACCAGAGAATCTTCCTTGCCCTGCAATGCGGCTTCGGTGAGCACCTTGGTCGTTTCCTGGAAGGAAGCCGCGGAAATAAAGGACTCCGTGGACAACGACGCCTGGGTGATCCCGAGAACCAGAGGCTCGGCCGTGGCCGGACGAAGTCCTCTTGAAACACATTTGTCATTCTCGGCGAAGAAGCGGCTCTTCTCGATATGCTCTCCTATAAGAAATCCGGTGTCGCCGGGATCCAGGATATTGACCTTCTTGAGCATCTGCCGAACGATGATTTCAATGTGTTTATCATTGATGTACACGCCCTGGGACCGGTAGACATGCTGCACCTCTTCCACAAGATAATTGGCCAGAAATTTCTCACCGTGCACAGCCAGCAGATCGTGCAGATCGGGTGTCCCCGCGGTCAGGAGTTCGCCGGCCTCGACGAAATCACCTTCCTGGACGGTTATGTGCCGCCCCTTGGGAATGAGATATTCCCTGGCCTCACCCACTTCGGGAGTGACCACGATCCTGCGCTTGCCCTTTGAGTCCGCTCCGAATGAGGCCGTGCCCTCGATTGCCGAGATAATTCCCGGATCCTTGGGTTTACGAACCTCGAAGAGTTCGGCGACTCGGGGAAGACCACCGACGATGTCCTTGGTCTTTGATGTTTCACGGGGTTTCCGGGCGATAAACTCACCGGCCCGAACATCCTGACCGTCCTGGACCATGAGCAAGGCGCCCACGGGCAGCTGGAAGATGGCCTGGGACGATCCGCCCGGACGGGTCAGGACAGTCCCTTCAGCATCGCAGATGGACACGCTCGGACGCAGGTTGGTTGAACGGTACTCCATGATGCTCAGGGTAGTCTTGTTGGTTGTGGGGTCTCTCTTTTCCTGGACGGTCCGTCCTTCGATCACGTCACCGAATTTCACCATACCATCCACATCGGCGATAAAGGGCTCATTGAACGGATCCCATTCAGCGAGCTTTTCCCCCTTGGTGACTTTGTCCCCCTGGTTGAAGAACAGGGTCGCGCCATTGGGAAGGGGATATTTCTCCCGCTCGAGTCCCTGATCATCCACGATCTTGAGCTGACCGTTCTTACTGAGAACGAACATATTCCCGTCGGCATTCTTGACGACCCTGACCCGAGAAAGGACCACCAGCCCGTCATTCTGGGCCTTGTGGGAAGACTGCTCGATCTCCCTGGAAGCGGTACCTCCGATATGGAAGGTACGCATGGTCAGCTGGGTACCGGGCTCCCCGATACTCTGGGCAGCGATGATACCCACGGCCTCGCCCACGTTGATGAGATGTCCGCGGGCCAGATCACGTCCATAGCATTTGGCACATACGCCGTGCGCGCTGTTGCAGGCCAGAGCGGCCCGGATCATGATGCTCGAAAGGCTCGAAGCGTCGATCTTTTCAACGGCGTCTTCGTCGATAAGAGCGCCCCGGGGAACAATGCATTCTCCGCTGTCCGGGTCGACCACATCGTGCATGGCGATACGGCCAAGAACACGCTCGCCCAGTTTCTGCCTGACCTCACCCCCCTTGACCATGGCGGTAATCTCGAGACCGTCGACGGTACCACAATCGTCCTGGCTCACGATGACATCCTGGGAAACATCCACAAGGCGGCGAGTCAGATACCCGGAGTTGGCGGTCTTCAGGGCCGTGTCGGCCAGACCTTTCCGAGCACCGTGCGTGGATGTGAAGAACTGCAGAACGGTCAGCCCCTCCCGGAAATTGGCCGTGATGGGGGTCTCGATGATCTCTCCCGAAGGTTTGGCCATGAGTCCGCGCATCCCGGCAAGCTGACGCATCTGATCCTTGTTACCCCGGGCACCCGATGTTGCCATCATGTAAATGGGGTTGAAGCTTTGATTCTCCTTCTTTTCCCCTGTCTCGGGGTGGACCAGGATTTCCGTGGAAAGCTGCTTCATCATGGCCGTGGCAACGTCGTTGGTGGTCTTGGTCCAGACATCCACGACCTTGTTGTATTTTTCCGTTTTGGTGATGATACCGTCGTTGTACTGCCGTTCGATCTGCTCGACCTCGGTGGTGGCGCTCGTGAGGAGCCTGGACTTTTCCTCGGGAATAGTCAGGTCCTTGACTCCGACGGTCACTGCAGCCCGGGTCGAGTACTCGAAGCCGAGAGCCTTGATCCTGTCACAGACCAGGACCGTGGCCTTGGTTCCGGCATGACGGTAGGTCTCCCCCACCAGATTGGCGATGGAACGCTTGTCCATGATCCTGTTGACCAGACGGAAAGGCACACCCTCGGGCAGGATGTCTCCGATGAGAATCCGTCCGGGAGTCGTCTCGATGCGTTCTCCGTCGATACGCACGGTGATCCGGGCATGCAGCCCCAGACAAGCTGCATCGTAGGCGGCGATGACCTCCTGGGGTGAGGAAAAGATCTTTCCCTCTCCAGGCTCGAAATGCCGGGCTACGGTCAGATAATAGAGTCCGAGAACCATGTCCTGGGTCGGAACGATGATGGGCGACCCATTGGCCGGCGAAAGGATGTTGTTGGTGGACATCATCAGCACGCGGGCTTCGATCTGGGCCTCCACGGACAGTGGGACGTGGACAGCCATCTGGTCACCGTCGAAGTCCGCGTTGAAGGCGGTACAGACCAGGGGGTGCAGACGGATGGCCTTGCCTTCGATCAGGGTCGGCTCGAAAGCCTGAATGCCGAGCCTGTGAAGGGTCGGAGCGCGGTTCAAGAGAATGGGATATTCCTTGACCACGTTTTCCAGGATATCCCAGACCACGACCTCTTCGCGCTCGACCATCTTCTTGGCGCTCTTGATGGTGGAAGCGTAGCCTCTCGCCTCCAGCTGGGAATAGATGAACGGTTTGAACAACTCCAACGCCATCTTCTTGGGAAGACCGCATTGGTGCAATTTGAGATTGGGCCCCACACAAATGACCGAACGGCCGGAATAGTCGACGCGTTTACCGAGCAGATTCTGTCTGAAACGGCCCTGTTTTCCCTTGATCATGTCACTCAAGGATTTGAGAGCCCTTCCATTGGTCCCGGTGATGGCCCGGCCGCGACGGCCGTTATCGAACAGGGCATCCACCGATTCCTGGAGCATCCGTTTTTCGTTGCGGATGATGATGTCCGGGGCTCCGAGTTCGAGAAGCCGTTTCAAACGGTTGTTCCGGTTGATGACGCGCCGATAGAGATCGTTGAGGTCGGACGTGGCGAACCGCCCGCCATCCAGAGGCACAAGGGGACGCAGATCCGGCGGGATGATCGGAACGACCTCCAGGATCATCCACCCGGGTTTGTTGTCGGAATCGAGGAAGGCCTCGACGATGTGCAACCGCTTGGCCAGTTTCTTCTTCTTGGTCTGGGAACGGGTGGAGCGGGATTCCTCGCGCAGCACCTCTTTGAGCTCGGCCAGATCGATCTCCTCGAGCAACTCCTTGACCGCCTCGGCACCCATGCCGACCTTGATCGCGGATTCACCGTAATGCTCGACGATCTGCATGTACTGATCCTCGGAAATGACCTGCATCTTCTGAAAATTCGTCTCCAGGGGATCGAGTATGATATAGGCGTCGAAATAGAGCACCTTTTCCAGATCAGCCATGGTCATGTCCAAAAGAGTGCCAATCTTGGAAGGCAGACTCTTGAGGAACCAGATGTGCGCTACCGGAGCGGCGAGCTCTATATGCCCCATCCTCTCCCGGCGGACCTTGGAAGCGATAACCTCGACCCCGCATTTCTCACACACGATGCCGCGATGCTTCATCCGCTTGTATTTGCCGCAATTACATTCGTAATCCTTGACCGGACCGAAAATCTTCGCACAGAACAAACCGTCCCGCTCGGGCTTGAACGTACGATAGTTGATGGTTTCCGGCTTCTTGACCTCTCCGTAGGACCATTCACGGATCTTTTCCGGAGAGGCGATCTGGATCTTGATTTTCTCGAGATCCTGCCCCTTGATGGTGGTTGCTGTGTTTCCTCTCTGCGTGAACAGATCATCAAGACTCATATATTTTCTCCGCGGCGCTTACCAAAGAATTACTGTAACATTGAAACTTGCCGGCCATAAACGTGATCGAGAGGCTACCTGCGCCTTCCGGAACGAGGTCGCTCCTTGAGTCCCACGTCGAGACACAGGGACATCATTTCCTTGACCAGCACGTTGAAGGATTCGGGCATCCCCGATTCAAGAAAGTTCTGTCCCTTGACGATCTTCTCGTACATCTTGACCCGTCCGGCAACATCATCTGATTTGACTGTCAGGAATTCCTGCAGCAGATGGGCCGCGCCATAGGCTTCGATGGCCCATACTTCCATCTCACCCAGACGCTGACCTCCGAACTGCGCCTTACCGCCGAGAGGCTGCTGGGTAACCAATGAATAGGGACCGGTGGACCTGGCGTGGATCTTTTCATCGACCAGATGATGGAGTTTGAGATAGTACATATAGCCGACAGTAACTCGGTGATCAAAGCAATCGCCCGTTCTTCCGTCGTATAAGACCGACTTGCCGTCATCCGGGAGCCCCGCTCTTTCGAGCAACCCCCAAATTTCGTTTTCGTGGGCACCGTCGAAAACAGGCGTTTTCATGACGATTCCGGCGCGAAGCTTCCTGGCAGCTGCCACGAACTCATCGTCGTCCATCCCGTCCACAAGCTCGTCGATGACCTTGGAGGTGAAGATATCCTTGACCTCCTGGCGCACCGGGGTCAGATGCTCACCCTTTTCGATCATGTCGGCCACACGACGGCCAAGTTCCTTGGAGGCCCACCCGAGATGCGTCTCCATGATCTGTCCGATGTTCATTCGCGAAGGAACGCCCAAGGGATTGAGGACCACGTCAACAGGGGTGCCGTCGGCAAAAAAGGGCATGTCCTCTTCGGGCAGGATGTTGGAAACAACACCCTTGTTCCCGTGACGTCCGGCCATCTTGTCACCCACACGCAACTTCCGCTTTACCGCTACGTACACCTTGACCATCTTGATCACACCGGGAGGAAGATCGTCACCCTCGGCCACCTTTTCACGCTTGAGCTCATAGATCGCCTGGACCGCCTGCTTCTGACGCTCGTACTGATCGAGGATATCCTGGACGCTTTCATTGGCTTCCTTGCTCTTGAAAAGCTTGGCCAGCTTTTTCACGGGAACCCTTTCCACGATTTCACGAGACAGGGTCTGATTGGCTTCCACCAGGACCTCGCCCTTGCGCTTGCCCATCAGACTTCTGGCAATGCTCTTTCCCTTGACCGCTTCCCAGAGCTTTTCGATGGTCGTCGCGGTCAGCGAAACGATATGCTGCTCTTCGCAACGATCGATCCGGCTCAGATCGAAATCCTCGATTTCCTTGGTTCGGGCATCCTTGTCCCCTGACCGGCGATTGAACACCTTCACGTCGAGAACAATACCCTCGACTCCCGGGGGTACCTTGAGGGACGTGTTTTTGACGTCTCTGGCCTTTTCACCGAAAATGGCCCTGAGCAACCGCTCTTCGGGTGTGAGCTGGGACTCGCCCTTGGGGGTGATCTTACCCACAAGAATGTCGTCCTGGGCCACCCGTGCCCCGATCCTGATGATCCCGCTGTCATCGAGGTTGCGCAGCATGTCCTCGCCGACGTTGGGGATGTCCCGGGTCACTTCCTCGGGTCCGAGTTTGGTGTCCCGGGCGATAAGATCGAACTCTTCGATGTGTATGGATGTATAGACGTCGTCCTTCACCGTCTTCTCGGAGATGAGGATGGAATCTTCGTAGTTATAGCCGCACCAGGGCATGAAGGCCACCAGAAGATTCTTGCCGAGAGCGAGCTCACCGTCCTGGATGCCGGCTCCATCGGCCAGGATGGCGCCCTTGACCACCCGTTGACCGGGCAGAACACGCGGCTTCTGTCCGAAGCAGCTGTTCTGGTTGGACTTGTGGAACTTCTGCAGGAGATAGAAGGCCGTTCCGCCGGTCTCGGGATACAGGGTATCATAACAGACAACGACCCGTTCCGCATCCACGAACTGGATGACCCCGTCACCCTCGGCCAGGAGACAGGCACCGGAATCCTGAGCCACGGGACCTTCCATGCCGGTCCCCACCAAAGGCTTCTCGGCACGGAGCAAAGGCACGGCCTGACGCTGCATGTTACAGCCCATGAGAGCACGGTTGGCGTCATCGTGCTCGAGAAAGGGAATCAGGGAAGCGGACACCGAAACGATCTGACTCGGGGAAATGTCCATCAACGTGACGTCATTCTTGTCAACAATGGCGAACTCACCTTCCACTCGCGCTGAAATCTGATCGTTGACGAAATGTCCGTCCTCTCCAATGACCGCGTTGGCCTGGGCTACAATCTGATCCTTTTCCCGGGACGCATCGAAATACCGGACTTCACCGGTGACCTGGCCGTCCTTGACGATACGGTACGGAGTCTCGATGAATCCGAAATCATTGACCTGGGCATAGGTTGTCAGCGAAACGATGAGCCCGATGTTGGGACCTTCAGGCGTTTCAATGGGACAGATCCTGCCATAGTGGCTGGGATGAACGTCACGAACCTCGAAGCCCGCGCGTTCTCTGGTCAGCCCACCGGGGCCCAGGGCGGAAAGACGACGCTTGTGCGTCACTTCCGACAGGGCATTGGTCTGATCCATGAACTGCGAAAGCTGAGACGTGCCGAAAAATTCCTTGAGAACCGCAGTGACGGGTTTGGGATTGACCAGATCGTGGGGCATGAGTGTGGCCACTTCCTGGAGGCTCATCCGCTCCTTGATGGCACGCTCCATGCGGACCAGTCCGATGCGATACTGATTCTCCACGAGCTCGCCCACGGGACGTACCCGGCGATTGCCGAGATGGTCGATATCATCGGCAGGCCCATGAGAATCCTTGAGAAAAAGGAGATGATCGACGGCCTTGAGGATATCGTCGTTGCTCAGGGTTCTGGCATCCAGGGGGAGGTCCAATTCCAGGCGAGTGTTCAACTTGTACCGGCCCACCGGAGAAAGATCGTAGTAGTCGGCATTGCGGAACAGGTTGTCGAAAAAGGAAGCCGAAACTTCGGGTGTCGGGGGAGAGCTGGGTCTGAGTCGCTTGTAGATATCGACCTGAGCTGTTTCCATGTCCGTGGTCTTGTCGAGTACGAGGGTATCACGAACGGACGAAGAAACCTCGGGGCCGGAAGCAAACAGACACGAGAGGGATTCGATGCCCAAAGCATGCAGCTTGTCGAGTAAATCAGCAGTGACCGCGTCGCCGGGAGAGGCCATGACCTCGCCGGTTTCGGGATGCACTACTTCCTTGGCGAGAAACTCCGTAGCGAGGTCGGCCGGATTCATTTCAATGGTCTCTATACCGGCTGCAATCATCCGCTTCCATGCACCCTTGGTGATGAGACTGCCGGCAGCCACAAGCTGTTTACCGTCATCCCTTGTGATGGTCGTGATCGCGGTATCCTTGCGGTAGAATTCGAGCTTGACCTCACGGTATACATGTCCGTCGCCATCGAAATGCAACGTATGGAATGCGTAGTAGCGGTTCAGGATCTCATCGGTGGAAAGTCCCATGGCCTTGAGAAGAATGGTCACGGGCATTTTACGGCGCCGATCGATGCGAACGTAGAGGATGTCTTTATGGTCGAAGTCGAAATCGAGCCACGAACCGCGCATGGGGATGATTCGGGAACTGTAGAGAACCTTCCCGCTTGCATGGGTCTTACCGGAATCATGTTCGAAAATGATGCCCGGCGAACGCTGCAGCTGGTTGACGATGACCCGCTCGGTACCATTGACCACAAACGTCCCCTTGACGGTCATGAGGGGGATGGTCCCGAAATAGATGTCCTGTTCCTTGATGTCGTGGATGGTCCGGTTCTGTGTCTCTTCATCCACATCAAAGACAACCAGGCGAACCTTGATGCGTACCGGAGCCTCATAGGAGAGACCTTTGGAGATACATTCTTCTACATTGAACTTTGGTTCACCGATGTCGTAGCTCACGTATTCCAATGTCGCAGTTTTATTGAAATCCTGAATAGGAAATACTGAGCGGAATACACCCTCCAATCCAATGTCTTCTCTGCTTGATAAAAAAACATTCGACTGTAAAAATTTTTTATAGGAATCGACTTGAAGGGTTAAAAGGTGAGGGATATCTACAACATCTCTAGTTGACCCAAATTTTTTTACAAATTGATTCATTTTTTCCCCTCGGGTAAAGAGCTCAAAGAGACATTACAGCCGTGAAAGTGTATGAAGAATATCGATAGAATAAGAAATTTAATAAAAGAAAAATTTTGAAGTATATATAAAGCAAGTATGCAAGAAGCATACTAACGTTTTTTTCGAGGCAGGATTTTTATAAAAAAAATAAATGAAAGGATGAAGCCTGGTTCGAAGAAATGAGACCAAAAGAAGAGATTGATACAGATGGTGGTGGAAATTTTGCAGTAAATAGTAAAGAGTCTGTTATAAACATAATAAGGAGCACAGGACATTCAATGTCCTATGCTCCTTATGATTCAGTGGTAAATACCGAACTACTTGAGTTCGACAACGGCACCGGCACCTTCGAGCTGGGCCTTGGCATCCTCGGCCTGTTCCTTGGTCACGGCTTCCTTGATGACGGAAGGAATCTCGTCGACCTTACCCTTGGCCTCCTTGAGACCCAGGTTGGTGAGGGCACGGACGACCTTGATGACGGCGATCTTGTTACCACCGACTTCCTTGAGGACGACGTCGAACTCGGTCTTCTCCTCTTCGGCAGCGGCTTCACCGCCGGCGGGTGCGGCTGCAACGGCTGCTACGGGAGCGGCTGCACTGACACCGAACTTCTCTTCAAGTTCCTTGATGAACTCGGCAAGTTCGAGAACGGTCATATTGGATATGAAATCGACTACCTGATCTTTGGTTATATCTGCCATGGTTTCCTCCTAAATAGAAATGAATTGGCTTTGGCTCTTTGATTGAGGGTTATTGTTCCTTCTGATCCTTGATCGCGGTGAGAGCATACAGCATATTGCGAACAAGATTGGCAAACAGACAGACAAAGTTCTGGGGAACGGCGTTCATGGTACCCAAGGCCTTGGCAATGAGTTCTTCCTTGCCCGGAAGAGTAGCCAGTTCCGCAAGGGCCTTGTCGTCAAGAAATTTTCCCTCGAGTGCGCCGAATTTGACGGAGAACTTGTCGTTCTTCTTGGCGAACTGAGTGAGGATCTTGGCGGCAACCACAGGATCGTCATAGCCGAAGGCAACGGCACAACTATCCTTGAGTTCGTCCTTGAGGGAATCGCAGGGGCCGTCAGTGAAAGCAATGCGGGCCAGGGTGTTCTTGACAACCTGATATTCGACGCCGCTCTCGCGCAAGGATTTGCGCAACGGGGTAACCTGCTCGACCTTCAGTCCTTTGAAATCCGTAACAACAGCTATACTTGCCTTGTCTGCTTTTGCCTTGAGATCATCAATGATCTTCGCTTTTTCAGCCCGGTTCACGTTGAGAATCCTCCGGTTAGACAAAAGAGCCAAATAGTCTCGGCAGGATATTAAGAGCGGTGCTCGCCTGCAGTCTTTGACTCTTCATTTCAGATGTTTCGATCAGGTATACTTACTCGGCCTTGATCGAACTTGGTTCTATCTTGACCCCGGGGCCCATGGTCGTGGAGACGGCAATCCCCTTGACATAGGTTCCCTTGGCCGAAGAAGGCTTGAGTTTTCCCACCATGGACATAAGCGATGCGAAATTATCGAAAAGCTTTTCGGCTCCGAACGAGGCTTTGCCGATGGGAGCATGCACGATACCGGCCTTGTCGACCTTGAAGTCGACCTTACCGGCCTTGAGCTCACCGACAGCCTTGGCGATGTCGAAGGTGACGGTACCGGTCTTGGCATTGGGCATGAGTCCACGGGGGCCGAGAATCTTACCGATCTTTCCCACATGAGCCATCATGTCGGGAGTGGCCACGGCCTTGTCGAATTCGAGCCAGCCGCCCTTGATTTTTTCGACCAGCTCTTCGGAACCAACAGCATCCGCTCCGGCATCAAGAGCCAACTGCTCGTTTTCACCCTTGCAAAAGACGATAACCCGTACGTTCTTCCCAAGTCCGTGAGGAAGCGTCACCGCTCCGCGGACCATCTGGTCGGCGTATTTCGGATTGACTCCCAGATTGACGGCAACATCCACGGTCTGGTCAAATTTTGCATAGGAAGCCTGCAACGCAAGGGCCATCGCATCCTTGGCGGGATATTTCCTAGCCCGATCTATATTTTTGCTTACCTCGCGGTAATTTTTTCCATGCTTAGGCATAGTTTTTGATCCCTCGCTGCTAGTTTTGTATCTCCAGTCCCATGCTGCGGGCTGTGCCTGCTATGGTATTGACGGCAGCATCGATATCGCCGGCAGTCAGATCAGGCATCTTGATCTTGGCTATCTCTTCGAGCTGGGCCCGGGTGACCTTGCCAACCTTGTTCTTGTTGGGTTCACCGGAGCCTTTGTCGAGTTTGGCAGTCTTGAGCAGCAAGACCGAAGCAGGAGGAGTCTTGGTAATGAACGTGAAGGAACGATCCTGAAAAACAGTGATCACAACAGGAATGATCATCCCCTTTTCTTCCTGGGTCTTGGCATTGAAGGCCTTACAGAACTCCATGATGTTTACACCATGCTGACCCAATGCCGGCCCGACCGGGGGTGAAGGATTCGCTGCGCCCGCAGGAATCTGCAGTTTTATTTTCGCCAGTACTTTCTTGGCCATTCTATATCATCCTCTCTGGCAAGCACTTTTCGGGATCATCCTTTGGCGACCTGGACGAAATCCAGCTCAACAGGAGTCTGACGACCGAAAATCGATACCGAAACCTTGAGCTTGCCCTTATCGTAGTTGACTTCTTCGACTACGGCATTGAAATTGGAAAATGGCCCGTCAATGACCCGAACCTCATCACCCTTTTCAAAATAAAATTTTGGCCGAGGTTGCTGCTTTCTACTCTCGATGGTCGAGAGAATCTTCTCGGCATCCCTGTCGGTCAGGGGAGTCGGCCTGCTCTTGCCGCCGATAAATCCGGTAACCTTGGGAATGGATTGGATCATGTGCCACGACGTGTCATTGAAAACCATCTTGACCAAGGCGTATCCAGGATAAAACTTGCGGGTCGAAGTCCGTTTCTGTCCCTTGACGAGCTCCACGATCTTTTCCGTGGGGACGATAACATCGTGGATCAGACCTTCAGTCTGACCGGTACGCATCATCTCCTTGATCGTCTGCTCGACCCTGTGCTCGAAGCCGGAATAGGTATGAATGATATACCACCGGGCATGGGGGGATTCGACAGTAGCTTCGCTTTGTTCATCCATATGATGTTTACTCCCTGACGGTATGCGGGTGATCTCGAATCGAGAACAGCCCTACGACAGGATCGCCTCGATAATCTTGGAAAGCCCGAGATCCATGCTCCCCAGAAAAAGGGAAATGACCACCACCAATATCATGACCGCACCGGTAGTGG
>CAYWJL010000002.1:0-9526 GCA_964458145.1 uncultured Desulfovibrionales bacterium
GTCTAAATGATCTTTGTTAAAATTCGAAACCACGGTTCCGATCTCAAGATGAAAATTTTCGTACTCATCTTGTAGTTTTTTAAGCTCCGAGATTGTAGCCATCAATTTATCCCAGTTTCCGGGGACGCCTCGAATCTCATCATGGAGTTTCCCTATTCCATCAAGTGAAGGCTTGATGGTTACGGGCGTATTGAGACCTTTTGCCTTCAGCATTTCGAGAATTCTTCGTGTACCTTGAACAACCCGTTTGGTGGCAATGGCATTGGTTGGAGAATGGATAATGGCAGGCTTCAGGTAGGTAACGGCGGCTTCGACAATTTCGGGTAGATCATCGCGCAGGAAGGGTTCCCCGCCGCTTAGATTGAAAAAATAGATTTTGCTGCCAATTGATTTGAAGATCTTTTCAATCTCATCGAGTTTGAGCTCATTGGATGGATCCTGCCACTTGTTTGGGTAGATTTTCCAGATACCACAGGTCTTGCATCTGCTCTGGCAGCGATTTGTTACAGAAAAGGTAAGTGTTATCGGCCTGATCGGTTTGATCACTCCATGGTAAGCCAGCTTGAAACCTAATGTCTTTGGATAAATATGAGTTATGAAATCTTTCGCATTCATGCATGCCTACCGGTAGCTTATGTTAGATTTTTTGGGCACAAACGACCATGGATCCACCGAAAACAAGATTAAAAACCGGGAGTGCTCCAAAAAATCTATCAAAGGGTGAGAGCAATTTGACAAAATCAAAATTGATCATTTTCCATTCTCTGACTTTGAGTCCAGCGTTTGAAACTTCCTTTGCGAACTTGATCACCCCGAAAGGATTTTCGTTGTCTCCGATAAAATTCTTTTTTTTGCTCTTCGGAGAATGATGCCAATGGTAGACATAAGGATTCCAACCATTCGTCTCGATACTGAAAAGCAATCCTCCAGGCTTTAAAACGCGGTTGATCTCTGACAAAGCCACATGCCGAGCTAGAAAATGATGCAGAACCTGATTGTGTGCGATGAGATCAAAACTGTTGTCCTGAAATGGAAGGGACTCTATATCTCCTGACACAAGCGGTATGTCCGGCGTTCTTTTTTTGGATAACCTGCACAATAATTGATAAACGATATCTACACCCACAACATTAAAGGATGAGATCCTATTGAGTTCCCGTCCAAGAGTCATACCTCCGCATCCAAGATCAAGCACTGAATAACGACCCTCTTCAAAATTAACATATTTTTTGAGTAGGCCGAAAACTCGATCCATTTTTTTCTTTCCCCATGCAGAGCCACGATATTCTTCTCCCTCACGTGCAAGCTGTGCCAAATTGACCTGAATTTCTTCATTTTTATCTTGGGTGATCATAGTAACTCCCTCAACATTTGAATCCAATTATTATTCTCATTCAAGCACATAAATCTTTCTTAGTCATGGAATGCACGGCACGTACCAAATAAATTACAAGTATTGTAGAACCAAAAATAATCGGAAATATACTCGAATATGCCATACCTATTATTCCAAAATATGGGATGCAAATCATGCTTGCTACAACTTGTAAGAGCAATATTATATAAGTAATACTAGTCACCATAACTACATTACCAATTGCAATGAATATCGATGCCAATGTTTGATAAAATGAAAGCAAAAACATAGATATAAAGAGAATTGTCATTATATGAGACAGTGAAGAGTAACCTGCCGGATATATAAAATCCAAGATATCATTTGAAAACAGCCCGACTCCGATACATGAAAAACATCCCAATATCCCAAGAGAAAAGAGACATTTCTTTATGGCACTTACGGAATCATGAAATTTTAAATCTTTAATATACCTCGAAACAACTGGAATTATTGTCATTGAATATGCAAAATATATATAGTATGGAACCTTTGATATTGTTGAAGATGCTGCATAAAAACCAATTACATCATTATCTCTGAAGAAATGTTTTACGATTACCATGTCAATATTCATATATAGAGCTATTCCGATTGACATGAAAACGACAGGAATCGCAAATTTCACTATTGGACGTAGTGGATATGTCCTTTTCATTTTTTTTCTACGTATTTTTATAGTTAGCAATAAACCATTTATGATTCCAGCCACCACAAATCCTATGAAGATACCACAGATTTTAAACCCTAAAAAAATAAAAGCTAACGAAAATAGTATCCTATTAAAAGGATACAAAGCTACAAAAAATGATTGTTCTTTAAATCTTTGACATCCATTCAAATAGGACATAAATGAATTATTATATGTGAATATAGGTATAAGCAGTGATGATGCGAGTATCACAGGAATTAATGATTTATCATCAGTTATATATACCCAAAAAGGTATCAATAATATATAGCATATAAATATTACTGCTCCAAAAATCATGTATGCATATTTTCCCGACAAAAAAATATTATATGATATTTTTTTATTATCTGAAATAAACTTTGATATTGATTGCGGAAATCCAAATTGAATAAAAACAAGTCCAATTGCACTTATATTCAAAGCAACAGCCAAATTTCCATACGTCACTGGGTCATCAAAATAATACGCTGCGAATACATGTAAAAAATACGCACTGCATACAAAAACAAGTCTCGCTCCCATGAAGTATAACGATGATTTTCGAATATCCATTTTTTACATGCTCGGCTCATTGAATTTCCATTTTTTCATCATATCAATTTGCAACAAGTCGCTCATCTTCAAAACCTCATGACGAAATTTTTTTTCCAATTCACTGTATACATCTTGCTCAATTTTTGGACGAATTGATTCTTTCCAAAGAATTTTTTGTCCCCAGTTTTTGATTATTTTATGTATTTTATAGGGCAATATTTTCTTCATAACTTCTAAAAAATACACATTTTGAGCAATATAATTCAAAGTGTTACTTCTTGGTTTTTTACTGACGTTCTTTTTTTCAAAATTCGGCACAAAAGATGTGTCGACTTCAAGAAAATTCAATATTTCATCATAAATCCCCGCATTATCCTTTTTGAAATCTTCAAATATAATAATTTTTACCTGCTCGCGGCCGAATCTCTTCACAAATCTATCTACTTGCTCTGAGTAGTTTGTTCTTGCAACGTAGTAGAGCATTGAAGGAAAATATGCCCGTGATGGAATTTTTTCCCAATTACTTTTTCTATCTTTTTCGGCGACTAAAGCATACTGGAAATCATTTATATTTTCGTATGTTTCTACAACCCAATGAGAGTGGAGCGAATGTATAAAATCAATGGGGTGACGCAAAAAAATGATTATTTTCGCATGAGGATCAAATGCATGAATCTCTTGAGCCGCATTTTTTGACCAGATATAAAATGTCGACGATTCTCCTACAGCTGCATACTTTCTTGACTGATCGAACAATTCCAAATATTTATTCATATCCCTGTATTTAAAATACACCTCTCTTCCATGAAACAGATCGCTTTCCTGATGCAAGTCACTACAGAAATGATACGGTTCCTTGACCTTAGACATTGTTATCTGTGGATGCTGGTCAAGAAATTCATGCAATGCCGTCGTTCCAGACTTCGGCTCACCCACTACAAAAAAATTTGGCTTATTCATAATCTTTTCTGCTCTTTATAATTCGTGCAGGCACACCGACAGCGATACTGTACGGAGGAATATCTTTCGTAACAACAGCTCCAGCCCCGATAACACTACCTTCACCTATTCGTACTCCCGGCATGACATTCACATTCGCTGCCAGCCAGACATTGTCTTCAATGACAATCATTTTTTTGGATGATCCTTGCTTCCTGATCGGAGTTTGTACATCCTTAAAATTATGCGTTCCACTTATGATCACAACATGAGGGCCTATCATGCAATCGTTCCCGATGGTGACATTTCCTATTCCATTTATGTAGGTCCCTCGACTCACATGAACGTGCTTTTTTATATGTATATTTCCTCCTTGTGCAGCCAATGTCGACCTGTGCGCCACAAAGGAATTCTCTTCAATATCTATGCTTCCCTTATTGGTGCCTGTTCCGATCCAGCAGCTTTCTCCTATGAAAACGTTTTTTCCCAGACTGATACGCTTTGGAATTTCAAACCGAACACCTCCTTCAATCAAACATCCGGTTCGTATTTTCTTGAAAATTGGCGCATAGATGATTGGCCGCAGATACGTTCCGACGATTGTCGGAAAGTTTTTAAATATAAAAAAAATAATACCCTGTAGTATAAATGTGCTTATTTTATTTGTACCACATACATGCTGCACGTAGAGCGAGATTTTTTCGAACAACCTTTTTTTGGGAATACCTTCCCCTGTATCGCTTCCATAAACCTTAGTAGCTTCCATGAGGCATATCCTTTTTTAACATGTTGCTATCGTATCAGCGAACCGACTCCAGGAAAAACGATCCTTGACCTTTTTCGCCTCGATGTTCATGCGAGACAATTCTTCACGCTCCAATGATTCCAAAATTGCAGTCGATAGACCATCGGCATCACCAGGATCCACCAGGCGTCCGTTAATCTTATCCATAATGACCTCCCCAATACTGCCCACATTTGTTGCAATGACCGGCTTGCCGAATCCATACGCTAATTGACTCACACCGCTCCCCGAAGCACTCAGATACGGCTGAATCACCAAATCAGCTGCATGGAAATACCTCCCTAATTCTTCATTCGGCACATATTCATCAACGATTTGTATATAATTTTCGATTTCAAGTTCCTTTATTTTTTCCAGATACCCTTCTTTATCCTTCCAAAACTCCCCAACAATTCTGAGAATAACCTTTCTCCTTGTGATAACCTTGGCCAGCGCCTCGAGCAGAACATCCAACCCCTTATACTTCCTCACAAATCCAAAAAACAGCAGTTCCGGGCATTCTTTTTTCGTCTCTTCACTTTCTCGAGGCATCACACAGAGATCTGCATAGGTTGGATGAAATCCCGTTAATATACGTACTTTACGACATTCCCCGGATACTATTCCTTTCAGTTTCCGCGTTTCTTCCTTGGATTGAGTTATCAATACATCGCCCTGCTGCAAAACATGCTTATTGATCCTTTCTTTTATTCCATTTGTTTCATGCTCGGCGACATTATGACAAATAAATATTCTTTTCGCTTTTTTTTCTTTCCCTACTTTTTTCGCAAGATAGAGTATTTGAGGAGCCCAAAAAATCACCCACCAGGGAAAAATTACTCTATCGGGTCCAAATTCACGAATTGCCCTTGAGCCTTGATACCACGTATAAGGGTTCATTGAATCAATGAGATACTCGACCGGATCCGCCCGCAAGGCATTTTCGCTCGGATCCTGGTCTGTTTTTCCCGGAAAGATCATCTTGGGATATTGTCGCGTATATGATATGAATTGAACATCATGCTTCCTACGCAAGGTATTACAAAGAATAGTCGTGTGCTGAGCAATCCCGCCACGAAAAGGATATGTCGGACCGACGATTGAAATCTTCATCCTTTCCTCTTCACGCACAGATGGTCGAACTCGATTTTACGCACACGCAACAAGGTTTCCTCGATCAGCCTTCTATTGAACGAAACAACATCCCCGATGAGTCCCACAACCAGTATCTGAAAGCCTACGATAAACAGAATTGAAGCAAGGATCAGCGACTGGATATGTCCGCTCCCATTTCCATATATATAGAAATAGACAAAACGGATAGATGGAACCATCCCGGCGAGGATGAAGAGCATTCCTATCAGAAAAAAGACCCTCAATGGTTGATACATCGTATACATTCTGACCATGGTGTTGATCTGCATGGACACGAATTTGGGGATACTTTTTACCAGTCGTGATTCTCTCGTCTTTCCGTTGGTGCCGATGGGAACACTTGTTACGGCCAACCCTTTTTTCCCTGCCTGGATGATCGATTCCACCGTGTAGGAATAGCCCGTGACAATGTTCATCCGCATGGCCGCTTTTCGGCTGATGGCCCGAAAACCGCTCACAGCATCCCGGATATCCGTCCCTGACAGAAATCGAACCACGCTACTTCCAATGCGCTGCAACCCCTTTTTACTCCGACTGAAATGCTCGATGGAATCAGTCTGCCTGTCTCCCACCACGAGTTCTGCCTCACCCTTGAGAATGGGTTCGATAAGCTTTGGAATATCCTGGCCCTTGTACTGGTTGTCTCCATCCGTATTGACGATGATATCCGCCCCCAGCTTCAAACAGGCATCCAGGGCCGTGACATAGGTATAGGCCAGCCCTTTGTTGCAGACATTGCTGACGATGTGATTGACCCCCAACTCCTTGGCCACCTCCACGGTCTTGTCGGTACTTCCATCGTCGACAATGAGTATCTCCACGCTATCAACCCCCTTGATGGATCTGGGAATATCCTTGATCGTCAGGGGCAGGGTGTTCTCTTCGTTAAAACAGGGGATTTGGATGATTACTTTCATGGCGTATGCAAGGATTCCGGTTCAGGTTGCTTCTTTGTTGGTGGGAATAAACAATATCCATGCCACGTATTCAGAGATCGCCAGGAACCATCTTCGTTCTAACATATTGAAATACAGATATAATAAAAAAACCTTCTATCAATCGCTCTTCTTCTTTTTCAGGATTCCCCGAACATCGGACTTTTTTCTCGACATCTCATACTGAGCGAACTAGAAATCCATCTCCGTTGGGTTGTCGCCCAACCAGTACGAACATGTCGCAATATTGTTCCTGAAAGTGCCACCCGGAATTCGAAAACTCGTCATTCCCATCACCATATCCCGATTCAGCCATCAGACCATCATCCATGAACATCTTGCAGATCAATACGGAAAGGACCTGGAGAGGCGGGGAAAAGCAGACTTTGCTCACGGCCGAGGGATTGCTCGCTTCGGGAAACCATGTCGAAATTCTCTGCCGTAAGAACCATCCCCTCGCTTGCAAGGCCAAGAAAAGGCATATCCTTTGCCATGAAGTCCATGGTTCCTTGCAGGCCATGGCCTTTCTGGCTCTCCATGGCGCATCCTTTGACGTTCTCCACGCCCAAACGGCCAAGGCACAGAGTTTCGCCGTCCTGACCAAGCCCTTTCACGGAACCGGAATCGTCTATACCCGACGGGTCGACTTCGTGCCTCGAGGCTGGCCCGCCCGGTTTAAAGTCCGGCATACGTACAGAATTGTGGCCATGTCCAAAGCCATCGCACAGGTACTCGATGATTTTGGCGTTTCCACCGACCTCATTATCCCCAGTGCCCTTGATCTGGACACCCCAGCCCCTTCTCCTCCCGCCCCTATCCGCGACCAGATTCTCGACCAGAAAAATTCGGGTAAAAAAATCGTTCTGACCATCGCAGCACTGGTTCCCCACAAGGACCCGCACACCATGCTCGAAACGGCCAGACGCCTGCATCGCATTGACCCGAACACACTATTTTTTCATTGCGGCTCCGGAAATCTGGAAAACGAAATCCAAAGGTTGATCCACAAAACATCCATGCAGGATTACTACAACGTACTCGGCTTTGTTGATAACGCCGAAGGCCTCTTGCCGCTTGCCGATGTCTTTGTGATGAGTTCCCAGGAGGAAGGCCTCGGGAGTACGGTTTTGGAGGCATTCCGCCACAAAATCCCGGTCGCCTCCACAGATGCCGGCGGTCTTAAGGAAATTGTTCCAGGTCATGGCCTCATATCTCCGATCCATGACCCTCATGCATTGGCCACAAACATCCACACCCTCCTCACAGACACAGCCACAGCCCGTTCGTTGACCGACACCGCCTTGGAATATGTCCATGCTCACCATTCCCGTGAAACCATGACTTCCGAATATCTCGCCCTGTTCGAATCCATGATCCGGCAATAAAAAAAGGTCCGCATTCCCTTGAAAGGAAATGCGGACCATTTTTGCTCCTGCCCCGACAGGGCGAAACACTGTCTGAACTATCGAATCGGAACGATCAAGCGCCCCGCTTTATCACCACCGCTATAAACGAGTGCTCCATAGCCGAATACTCGCTGTACCAGCAGGGAAAACCACCTCGATGTGCGTCTTCCCTGTTTATAGTACCTCACGCTTCAGCGAACAGCGTCCCGTTCTTCTGAAGATCCTCCTGGAGCAGGATGCGAATCCGCCTGCTCACCGGGCCCGGTCGAACGTCATGAATGGGCTTGTCGTTATACCGAACGATACTCAAGGCATCGATGGACGTCCCCAGCAAAATGACCTCCCTGGCAACGCGGATATCGTCCTCGCTTATGGATCGTGTCGTGTAGTCCTGCTCCCGGCCTATGAGTTCCAACGCCCTCAACATGGTCGTTCCCACAAGGGCGTAGTTCATTTCCGGAACAACCAGCTGCCCGTTATGGTCGACGAGGATGATATTCTCGGCAGCTCCCTCGGCCAGAAAATGATCCGGCCCGAAGCAGAGGGGATAGGCGCACCCCTTGAGAATGGCCTCCCGCTTCATGAGCACGTTATTGAGGTAGTTGACGCTCTTGATACGCACCAGTTCCTTGGGCCTGGCCGGGATGGACGAACGGCACGCGTGCACGCCCTTTTCCCATACCTGATCGGGTATGTTGGGAAATCTCCTGGCAACGACATAGAGGGTCGAATGTTCGCACTCTCTGAAATCAAGGGAAAAACCGCCCAGCCCGCGTCCAATAAAAATGGAAACCAACCCGTTTTGCGCTCCCGAAGCCCTGGCCACTTCCATCACGATATTTCGGATATCCTTCCAGGGAGCAGGAGCGTTTATATGAATGGTTTCAGCTGAATTGCGAAGCCGCTGCATATGGGCATCGAGTTGATAGAGTCGCCCATCGACGAACTTGAGAGTCTCGAAAACCCCGTCTCCCCGGTGCACCAGGTGATCGTCCAGAGGAATGAGCATCAACCGCGGGTTGGTGACCACGGCCCGGATGCGGTGATCGTAAAAGGCCAGAAAATTCCTCTCCCCCGGACGTTCCAGGGCCAGAATCCTCTCCATATATTGATATTCATCTATCTGCTGCATATTGGTTTCTCCAACTAAGATGGCTCCCCGGTGTCAGGGAATAGGATGCATGCTGCGCGTCCACCCAAAAATATCCAGACTCTCCTGCTTGATCCCAGCTCCCCGGTACGCCTCGTTTACATGGGAGCCCTGGCACACTCGGTCCTTATTTTTTCAGAAAAAACTCCCCGACACGCACCGCATTGACAGCCATGTTCCGGATGTTGTCCCCGACGATCCAAAGATTCAGGCCATGCTCGACCGACACGTCCTTGCGAATGCGCCCCACAAAAACATCATCCTGCCCGGAAACGACCAGGGGCATGGGATACACCTGCTCGCCCGGATTGTCGAAAACCGCCACGCCCTCCGTTTGACTCAAGATGCCCCGAGCGGTCTGAGGAGTGCAATCTTCCACGGTCTCGATGTTCACGGAAAACCCATTTCCAAAAAGAGTGGGTATCAAACAGGCTGTGGCCGTTATGGGCAAGCTTTCATTCCCGAGCAGCATCCTGGTTTCTCTGATCAGGGAATCTTCCTCGGACGTATATTCGTCCTCCTGCAAGGTTCCC
>CAYWJL010000002.1:9536-13372 GCA_964458145.1 uncultured Desulfovibrionales bacterium
AGGCAATTGAACGCTATCTGATACGGAAATATGCCGCTCTCGGCTTCCTGATAATTAAGAAGCCGACGAAGCTGGTTTTCCAATTCCTCAATCCCTGGCTGTCCCTTGTGAGATACGGCCTGATAGGTGGAAACGACCACCCTCTTCACCCTACAAGCGGCATGAAGGGGTTTGAGGACTGATGCAAGTTGCAGGGAAGTGACCCCGGGGCAGGTTGCCATTGTCCGGCTATCGTCAAGCACATCATCATTGATCCCGCATGCAACGACAGGGATTACCGGGTCGTCACTCCCCCCGGTCGAGCAATTCACAACCGCACACCCCGACCTGCGGGCTGCAGGAGCCCACTTTTGAGCCAGGTCTCCCTCGCCCGCGAAAAAAACCAGATCCATCCCCATGAAAACATCGTCACGCAGGTATTCAAGGGGAACATCCTCCTCCCGAAAGGTCAGATCGGGCAGGTCATCGTCGCTCTCCACAAAGGCCACGACACGCGAACAGGGAAACTCCCTTGCCTCGAGAACGGCAACAATTTCCCGGCCCAGCATTCCCGAGCCTCCCACAAGGCCCACCATATACTCGATTTCCTTCATCCGGTCTCCACCAACAACTCATTCATTGAACATACAGGACACACGAACCATCATTTCCCTGCCGAAGCAGAAAGCTCACCATGGCCCCGCACGATTTCCAGACAGGTTTCCGCCTTGTTCAGGGTATACAGATGCACGCCCGGAGCTCCGTGCTCGATCAGATCCCCCACCTGCTTCTTGGCATATCCCAGACCCAGCCCTCGTACGGCAGCATCGCCATACCGTTCATACACCGCCTCGAGATCACGAAGATATTCCTCGGGCATGGACGCACCACAAAAACCGATCATCCGCTTCACACCGGCCAGACTTGCAACCGGCAGCACTCCGGGCACGATGGGCTTGGTAATCCCCATGGCACGCGCCCGGCGGACAAAATCAACGTACAGGGCGTTGTCGAAAAAAAGCTGGGTAACCACGAAATCGGCCCCGGCGTCCAGCTTGTCCTTGAGAAAACCGAGATCACTGTCCGCATCCGCGGCTTCAGGATGGGTTTCCGGATATCCGGCAACGCCGATACAAAAATGCGGGTACTCCTCGCGAATGAATCTGACCAGATCGGCAGCATGGGAAAATCGACTGTCCGAGGCATTGAACTGCTTTTCCCCCCGGGGCGGATCACCCCGAAGGGCGAGAATGTTTTCAACCCCGCCATCGGTCAGACCGTCCAGAAAGGTCCTCAGGCGTGCTTCCGAAGCCCCCACACAGGTAAAATGCGCCAGGGGTTCGAGGTCGTATTCCTGCTTGAGACGCGTGGCAATTTCCAGGGTATTGGTCTGACTCGTCCCTCCGGCCCCATAGGTCACGGAAACGAACAAGGGATGTGCGGCCTTCAGATCCCTGACCACATCGAAAAATCCCGGCCAGGAAACCCGTTCCTTGGGAGGGAAAAATTCCAGAGAGACAAAAGGGGTGGTATGTTTCAACAATTCACTGATCTTCAAAAATATCTCCTTCTATGTATACAGGATTCAATCCTGTGGAAAACAATTCGCAAAAAAACCCGTACCTGCCCGGAACTCCTTCAGATCGTTTCCCCGATCTTGAAGATGGGCAGATACATGCTCACGACCAGCCCACCGACAACCACGCCGAGGAAAACGATCATCAAGGGCTCGATCAAAGCGGTCAAAGATTCCACGGCCACATCCACTTCGTCGTCGTAGAAATCCGCAATTTTTTCCAGCATGGCATCCAGCGCTCCGGTGGATTCACCAATGGATATCATGTGGATGACCATGGGGGGAAACACCCCCGTGGCATCCAGGGGATCGGCCAGATTCTGACCCTCGGCAATGCTCTTGGCCGCTTCCATGACCCCTCGCTCCACCGTCTTGTTCCCGGAAGTCCTGGCCACGATGTCCAGGGCCGACAAAATGGGTACCCCGCTGGAGATCATGGTGCTCATGGTCCTGCTGAACCTGGCCACAGCCACCTTGCGAAGCAGTGGGCCGAAAACGGGCAGAAAGAGGACCCAGCGGTCTATGAGAATCTTACCCTTTTCCCACTTGTAAAAATACTTGAAGGCCACAAAAAAGGCTATGATCCCGGCCACGAGCAGTACAAAATTGCCCTGCACGAAGCGGCTCATGTTGATGACGATCTGCGTGGGCACGGGAAGCGCTCCACCAAAATCCTTGAACATGGTCTCAAAGGTCGGGATGACGAAAATGAGAATGATGGCCACGACAGCCACGGCCACGGTAACGACCACGCCCGGATAGATCATGGCCCCCTTGACCTTGGCCTTGAGCTTGGCCGCCTTTTCAATATATTCCGAGAGGCGCGTAAGGACGATATCAAGAATACCCCCGATCTCGCCCGCGTTGACCATGTTCACATACAGAGTATCGAAAATGTCCGGAAATTTGCGCATGGCGTCGAACAGGGTGGTGCCGCCCTCGATGGCGTTGCGGATGGTGTACAGGGTCCGCCGCAACTTCCCGTTTTCGGTCTGCTCACACATAACCTGCAGGGACTGAAGAATGGGCACTCCGGAATTGATCATGGTTGCGAACTGACGGCTGAAAACCACCATATCCCGAGAGGTTACCCCTTCCTCGAGAAAGGTGCCCTCCAGAATATCCTTGGGACGCGGCTTGACCTTGACCTCGGTGAATCCCTTGCGCTGCAACGCAGTCTTGGCCACTTCCAGGGAAGAGACGTCCAGATCTCCCTTGACCTTTCTTCCACTGCGATTTCTGGCTTTATAGATGAAAATGGGCATGGTTCGCTCCTTTCGCTCCAATGACTGCGATCCTGAACGGAGATTTCGGCACCATCAGGATTCTCCTGTTTCGTCAAAAAGTTCGAGGCATTCAAACAGCGATGCAGGAAAAAACTCCGGAGAAATCGCTCGCTAGACCGTCACCCGCATGACCTCCTGGACCGATGTGACGCCGTGCTTCAATTTGTACAAGGCACTCTCTCGAAGGGTCATCATCCCCTGCCTGACGGCAAGTTCCTGGATTTCCAGAACGCTCTTCCCCCCGAGCACCAATTCCTGCATTTCAGGTGTCATCTCGAGCACCTCGTACACACCGCAGCGCCCCTTGTACCCGGAATCATTACATTCAGAACATCCTACCGGCTCATAGACAGTTGCGCCGGCCATATCTTCGTCTGTCATGCCCAGTTTCGCAAGCATCTCTTTGTCGGGCTCTATCTGTCTGCGGCAAAAGGGACAGATCTTGCGCACCAGACGCTGAGCCACGATGACATTGACGGAGGAGGCCACCAGGAAACCGTCCACTCCCATATTGAGCAGTCGGGTCAGAGTACTGGGTGCATCGTTCGTGTGAAGGGTCGAGAGAACGAGATGCCCTGTCAGGGCGGCCTTGATGGCTATTTCAGCAGTTTCGAAATCCCTGATCTCACCAACGAGAATGATATCCGGGTCCTGACGCAAAAAAGAACGAAGGGCTGCGGCAAAGGTCAGTCCCACATCCTCCTTGACCAGAACCTGATTGACCCCGGGAAGACTGAATTCGACAGGATCTTCGGCCGTGGAAATATTGACCCCTTCGTCGTTGAGTTCCGAGATCACCGAATAGAGCGTGGTCGTCTTGCCCGAACCCGTCGGCCCGGTAACCAGGATCATCCCATAGGGCATGTGCACCGACTTGCTCAATGTGGCCAGCGACCCCTCCTCGAATCCCAGCTGGGAGAGATCGACCTTGAGGGCTGATTTGTCCAAAAGGCGCATGACCACCTTCTCGCCGAAGAGGGTCGGCAGAATGGAGA
>CAYWJL010000002.1:13382-20753 GCA_964458145.1 uncultured Desulfovibrionales bacterium
CATGATGGTTTCCTCGATATCCGTTTCTGGATCCGGTCTATGGTGATAAAAGATGTCCACATAATCCAGGTTCAGTCTTTTAAGACTTTGATCGAGGCTTGAAATCAAATATTTTCTACTGCCACCATCACCGTAAGGTCCTGGCCACATGCCAAAGCCGGCTTTCGTCCAGATAACCAGCCTTCTCGCCGAAGAGGGTCGGCAGAATGGAGACCCGAAATTCCATCTCCTTGCCCCCGGGAGTCCGGACCTTGATACGTCCGTCCTGGGGGACTCGTCGTTCGGCGATGTTCAAATGAGCCATGATCTTGAGACGCGAGATCATGGCATTCTTGAGACGCACCGGAGGTCGCATGGTTTCATGAAGAATCCCGTCGATACGCAAACGGACCCTGAAATTCTTTTCATAGGGTTCGATGTGGATATCCGATGCCTTTTTCTTGATGGAATCCATGATGATCAGATTGACCATCTTGACGACAGGAGCCTGGGTGGCTGCCTCGAGGGTGGATGTATCATCGTTCTCTTCGGATTCTCCCGCATCGAATTCCATCCCCTCCTCGCCTTCCATATCGGACAGGGCATCCTGGATATCGCCAAAATCCTCGGGTTCGTCATCATCCTTGAGCCGGCTGATACACTTGGTGATGGCGGCGGGTGAGGCCACGTGAACGACCGGATCGAGGCCGGTCATGAACCGGATATCATCAACAGCCAGGATATCGTCCGGTTCCGAAATGGCCAGAAACAGCTTTTTCCCCTTGATGAAAAAAGGAGCGGCACTGTATTTTTCCAGCAGATCCCTGGGCACGAGGCCCAACACGGTTTCGGGTATGAGCATCCTGGCAGGATCCACTGCAGGAATCCCCAATCGATGGGCCAAAAATTCCACATACTGGGCGTCGTCGATGACGCCGCCTTTGTAGGCGGCATGCAGGAAATCAAGCCTCCGCTTCTTGCGCAACGCCTCGACGGTGGAGACCTGGTCCTAGGTCAGATGTGCCCACTCTATAAGTGCCTGAATCAGATTCGATTGCATGACTCGTCGCCCGTTTTCCGTGAGATGTTCTCAAAAAACGTAACTACTCATGTACGTTTCCAAAAAATCAGAATTCTCAATTGAAGAAATCGCATAGCTCACATACATTACAGGAGGTCACTATGGAGCCTTAGCGATGTTAGTACCATTACCCCCCCGAATTTATACACAATATGTCTCCGTGTATCCATGGGATATCTTGCCGCCCAGGCACCGGATCGTCACTCTCCCATCAAGCGACCAAGCCTGCGAACAATTCCGACATCGGCGGGAAGAAAGGGTTTGGCAAGGGCCTCACTCGGAGTCAACCAGGCGATGGTCTGCCCTTCACGGGGTTCGGGAGTGCCCTGAAAACCTGTTATGATAAAAAAATACAACCAAACGTGCAGATTGTCAGGATAGGATTTTCTGAGTTCCTGCCACAATGTATGCCGTGTCGGCTTGATATTCAACTCTTCGGCGAATTCGCGAACAAGTGCCTGCTCAAGGGACTCCCCGGGTTCCACCTTTCCCCCAGGAAATTCCCACATGCCGCCAAATCGGGTATCCATGGGACGCTCGGCCGCCAGAAAGCGACTGTCCTGAACGACAATTCCTGCAACTACAGGCATGTATTTCACCGCAGACGTATCCATCGTTTTCCGTCTCCCCACAGTCTATGCAACCGAAAGTCACAAGGCATGTTTCTGTCTGCAAGAGGCAGGATCAAAAACCGGATGCCGGCCCCACCAGATTATCCTTCATCCTCGAGAAGAATACGCCGGCCCTCGATTTCCTGCATCTCCTTCTCGAGATAGGCGAGTTCACTCATCAAGCGGTCTCCTTCCTCGCGTACCTGGGCAAATTCCTTGTTCAAGGTCTGGACCTTGTGACCATCGGCATAGATGGACGGATCCGCCAATGTGATTTCCAGGCGTTCCTGTTCCTCGATATTTTTTTCGAGTTCGCTCTCGAAGGCGGCATACTTTTTTTTCAACGGCTTGAGCTGATTGTATATCTGATTGCGCTGCTCGGCCTTCAACCGTTTGAGGCGTTTTTGCTCCTTGCGGTTGGCCTTGGCAATATCCTGGGCGGGATCCTTCTGCTCGATACCCCCATCGCGATTCATCGATCGCTGATAGGCCTCAAAACCTCCCTGATGGACGATGATGCCCCGATTCTTGAGTTCCCAAACCTCTTGAGCCACTCTTTCCAGCAGGTATCTGTCATGGGCCACGAAGAGGATCGTGCCGGGAAAGTCCTGAAGGGCCTGCACCAGAGCTTCACGGCTCTCCAAGTCCAGATGGTTCGTGGGCTCATCGAGAACGAAAAAATTGGCCTTGCTCAAAAAGAGCGAGGCAAGAACCAAACGGTTCTTTTCCCCGCCGGAGAGATCGTCCACGGATGCCTCCCAGAACCCCTCCCCGAGCATGAATCGCCCCAAAACGGATTTGAGCTCTTCGTCGGTGGTCGTGGGATCGGCCATACGACGAATTTCCGTAAGAACATTGTTGCCGGTACAGAGCATGTCGGCCTGGTGCTGACTGAAGTACCCCACTTTGATCAGATTTCCAAGGGAGACACTCCCGCGATCCGCGGCAAGTTCACCGATGACGACCTTGATGAGAGTCGATTTGCCCTGTCCGTTGGGGCCGGCCAGGGCGATCTTCTGCCCTCTATAGAGATGAAAGGTGAGATTCTGCAAAATCGGGGGATGACCGGGGTAGGAAAAATCCAGATCGATGACGCTCAACACGGTCCGATTGCCGCGTGAGGGCGCGGGCCATGTGAAATTGAGGGTTTTTCCTCCAAGGGTTTCGGGCTGCATGTCGGAAAGCTGTTTCTTCAGGCGATCGACCTGTTTGAGCCTGCTTTGAGCCTGGACCGCCTTGGTGGCCTTGTACCGGAAACGGGTGATAAAGGCCTCCTTCTTGGCGATTTCCGCTTCCAGGACCTCGGCCTTGTGCTTGACCGTCTGCAGATATTCCTGGTGCCAGGTCAGAAAGGCGCTCAGGTTCCCGGGCCTGACAACCGGTTTTCCGCTCCCGAGAAAAAGAACCTTGTTGGCGATGCGATCCAGGAAGATCCGGTCATGGGCCACGAAAACCAGCACACCTTCATAATGGAGCAGATACGCCTCGAGCCAGGTGACCGCTTCCAGATCGAGATGGTTGGTGGGTTCGTCCAAGAGCAAAATATCCGCACCCGCCAGAAGCACCCGTGCCAGCTTGGCACGCTCTCGCCAGCCACCGCTGAGCCGCTCGAGAGGCTTGTCGAACTGAGCCTGATCGAATCCCAGCCCCTGCAGGATCGTTTCAGCCTTGTGCTCGGGATTATACCCGCACACAGCCTCCAACTCGTGCTGGCGGACCCCGAGCCTTTCCAGGGCTCCCTTGTCATCGGCCTTGATGGCCGCATGCCACGCTTCCCAGAATTCACCCCACGAAGGCAAGACGTCCAGCACGAATCGCTCGAGGGACATGCCAAGTTCCCCAGGTGTCAATTCCTGGGCCACGTATCCCAAACGTGCTCCCGACGGCATGACGATCCTGCCGGAATCGGCCCTGATTTCGCCGGCGATGATCTTGATGAGTGTGGACTTGCCGCTTCCGTTGGAACCGACCAAAGCAAGTCGATCCCCGCCCCGGATCTCCAGGTTGAGATGTTCGAAGAGGTCGGTACCGGAATACGCCTTGGTGATTGATTCGAGAATGATTCGCAGCATGATGAGAACACAACCAATGAAAAAGCGTGAGTTTTGAGGTGGACCGAAAAAAATTCCTCGCTCACCGGGTTACCACCAGATGAGCTGCCGGAACTCGATACGCGAGAGGATTTCGGTCGGACTGAAATCTACTGATTCACAAGCTGATTGGGTTGAAATTCGCGGCTTGCTGCCCCGGCGAGCTCGCGACTGCAGACATAACGCTCACAATTTCATCCTTTGGACAGATTTCATCCTTTGGACAGGGAACAGGCCATGACAAGCGCATCCTCCCCGTCGGGGGGGTAATACCCCTTGCGTTCTCCAACGACCATGAATCCGTTCTTGCCGTATAATCGTTTCGCAATGGTGTTCGAACGTCTGACCTCGAGAACGATCCGATGAAAACCCCGAACCCGAACAAGCCGCATGACACTGGTTAGAAGCTGGTGTCCCAGACCTCGTTGTCGTCGATCCTCACGGACGGCAAGATTGACTATTTCGATTTCATCGACCAAAGTGAAAAAAGTAAGATATGCGGCGATGGTACCCCGCTGGACGATCCCCAGGGCATGAAAATGGTCCTGACCCAAACAAAGTTCGAACTCGCGTGCGGTCCATGGTCGTGCAAAGCACGCCTTTTCCAATTCCACGAGTTCCGGAACATGAGCAAGGGTCAAAATCTGGGGATTGTAATCCATCCTGCCGGTTTCCTCGAGCCGACCGACCTCATGCCGGTCGACATCCCAAACATTCACGGCCACCGTCTGCATCCGGCTGTGTCCGCGACCTTCAACTCAGCCAATCATGTCTATCCATCCACCATCTTCAAAGCACCCCCCAAACCGACCGATCGTTGAAATCGTCGATGCGGATAATCGTTCTCTGGGAGCGATGTCCCTGGACGAAGCTCGGAGGCAGCACCTTTTCCACCGCATGGTCATGGTCCTGATGTATGACCAGCACGCCAAGCTGTACCTGAAAAAACAGGGAGGTCATGGAGCGTCGGCCCCATATCGGTGGGACATCGGTCTTGTGACCTATCTGCGTCCCGGAGAGAGTACAGAGTGTGGAGCTCACAGAAAAATCAGGGAAGGCCTCGGCAGGATAACGGGAAGACTGCGATGCATTGACACCTCGTCCCCCTTCGCGACAACGGAACGGGTTTTTGCCTCGCTCTACAAACTGAACACATGCGACACCGTTTTGCAGCATGACGACGGCACAACCCTTGCCGTGGATCAGGATGAAATTTCAGGGCTTGTGACACATTGTCCCGAACTTCTCACCGAACGCGTCGTATCACTCTGGAAACAGCGAGACCTCTTCGATGTTCTGTGAAGCAGAACGAATCCGGAAGCCGGGTCCGATCTCTCCGTCACGACATCGGGTACGACGACTCAGCAAGGGGGAGGCCGCTTGGGACCATCCGTAATCCCCGGAATCCGGCACCAAACCCGAACTTCCAGCCGGCCGCGATTTAGTTGATATAGACCTGGCCGTACGTTCGTTCTTCCACCATGGCGACCCCTGTGCCGCGGCATACTGTGGTCAGGGGTTCCTCATCGACTATGACGCGAATATGCGTGTGTTCCATGATCAAATCATCGAGCCCCCTCAAAAGCGCGCCGCCGCCGGCCAGCAACAACCCGTTGTTGGCGATATCCGCGACCAGCTCGGGCGGTGTCTTTTCAAGAGCTCTCTTGACGGCCTGCACGATGGCATTCACAGGCTCCTTGATGGCCTCACGAATATGCGCATCCGTAAGGACGATCGAGTTGGGTGTTCCGTCCATGATGTTCTTGCCGGAAACCCTGTACTGCAGAGATTCCTTCAACGGATAGGCCGAGCCGAGATTGATCTTGGTGGCTTCGGCCATGTTCTCGCCGATCAGAAGCTGATGTTCGTCCTGGAGATATCGCTGCACGGCCTCGTTCATTTCATCGCCGGCAATGCGAACCGATTCGGCATACGCCACGGCGGAAAGAGAGATGATGGCCACTTCCGTTGTACCACCGCCAATGTCCACCACCATATTCCCCAAAGGCTCCTCGATGGGCAATCCGGCTCCGATTGCCGCTGCCATGGGTTCCTCGACCAGCTTGACGTCCCGGGCTCCTGCCTGCTGGGCGGATTCGATAACCGCCCGCTTTTCAACCTGCGTGATCCCGGTGGGCACACAGATAACCATCTTGGGTTTGACCAGATTCATTCCCGTGATGACCTTGTGGACAAAATAGGATATCATTGATCGAGTGACTTCGAAATCCGCAATGACTCCATCCTTGAGCGGCCGAACGGCTCGTATCTTGTCGGGGGTCCGTCCCAGATAATCCTTGGCCTCCTTGCCCACGGCGAGCACGGCATCCGTCCTGCTGTCCAGAGCGACGACAGACGGTTCGTTCAAGACGATACCATTTTTGGGCGTGTACATGAGGGTATTGGCGGTACCCAGATCCATTGCCAGGTTCTTCCCCATAAATCCGAAAAAACGGCTCAAAAACATTGGTTCGGCTCTCTTTGTTGTCGGATGGTATCCCAGGAAAAAAAACGATCCCTTTACGCAAGGGACAATAGAAACGTGCAGGGGGAGCTTCGATCCCGAGCTGCCGACATTCCCGGCAGGAGGCAGGAAGTGAATCATCTCATGGCTGTCGGCACGAAACGGCCCGTGTCACTGATTTTTGAGCTCCAGTTTGTGCTGCTGCAACCGGTTTTTAAGATAAAGATTTTCCAAAAACAAGGCCAAATAATCGGCGATGGTCACGGCAAAACGTTTCAGCGTGGAATCTATGGTTCGACCGTGTTCATCAGCCAGTACCAGGACACCTCGCGTTCTCTTGTGAACCACCAGGGGGAGACAGATCACGGACTTCATCTGTGGCCCCACATCCTTGCCGAACAGGGAAACTCCCTCGGAAGATGTCCCGGCATCTTCCGTGAACACGGGCTGATGATGCTTGAAAGTCCACCCAACCACACCACTGCCGATCCTGAATTTCTCTCCCATGCATTGGGAATCCACAAAGCCCTTTTCGTTCCACCCTTCCAGAAAATACCCCTTGCCCCATTCATCCCGCACGGCCAGGAAACAATAAGGAAAGGCCGTGCTCTGTGCCAGAAGAACAAGAAAATGCTTGAGAAAGGATGACCACCGGGGAAATTTCTCCCGCAACTGAGGCAGAATCTGCATGTACTTGAACAGACAGGAGTCCTTCTCCGAATACCCCCGATCACGTCCGTCCGCACGTATCATGGCGATGAGACTTGAAAACTGTCCCAGAATCTTCTGATCCTTCTCGCCAAAGGAATGGGTGGTCTTACTGTCCACGCACAACGCACCCCCGAGGTGCGGAATGGGGCACCCCATGAAGGCCTTGATGCGTTTCTCCTCTCCCTGACGATAATACCCGAGAAAACTTTTGGTCTGATCGAAACGACGGACCAGCATGGGTTCCCTGTTGCGAATAATCCAGCCCACAAGACCCTGGCCGGGAGTAATCCTGGTATCCACGGCAATGCTGTCCCCGAGACTGAACCATGCTTCAAGGGCGAAGCCCTCTTCCTGCGGCAGGAACATGGCCACCGAATAGGCATTGAATATGTTGCCTACGATCTGGGCGAGATTTTCAAGACGTGCGTCACGATT
>CAYWJL010000002.1:20765-24968 GCA_964458145.1 uncultured Desulfovibrionales bacterium
AACCCGTGCAGGTTCGCAAACGGGGAAAAAGGCATGAACCCTGCCGGCAGATCATGGGCGGAGGCTGCTTGTACAAGGGATACCTCGGAGGGAGTACCTGGAAGCGGGTACCCGGGACAAAGGATGACCGGTGAAGCAGGGACCGGAGATCAAGGTGGGTTGACCAAGAAAAAACGAATAGAGGATTTTTGACGAATGTGTCAATTTTATTTTTCTATTGAAACCTCTTGTCTTTATTGCTATTTGTCTTTTTTGAAATGGAGACGACGACATGTCAGGCAAATCAAAAACGCCCTGGAAATCATTTTTCAACGAGGTCAGCATCCCGGCTTTGCACAAAGACGGGATAAGCCATCTGGACTCCCTCGAGGGGCTGAAAACCTTCCTCGATCTGGTCCAGACCAAGTATTGTCTGATCCGTCCTTTTTTTCAGCACCGCAAGTATCCGTTGGTGGAATCCAGGGAACTCCTGCCATCCTTCGAGTCCGACCTGTATGAATATCCCGACCTGCCCGGATTTTCCATGGTCGCTTTCGACCGCCCCCTGTCCTACTTCAATGAAATTTTTCAGTTCGACATTCTGCATTCTCCCGTGGACGAACCCGAATTCATCAAGGGAGAAACCTGTCCGCTCGAACTATCCATCCACTCCAAGAATGTCCAAGTTTTTTTGGATCGCCTCCCCAAACGATTCCATGACAGTTTCAAGAAATTCACGGCCCGCAGAGACCTGACCAGCCTCGATCATTACGGCGAATTGCTCTCTTTTCTGATCAGGATGGACAGAGCGCACGTCATGGCACTTGATGCTGAGTACGACTATTACCTCTCGGGTATTTTTGCGTCGTTTCCTTCGGACATCGATGCGGAACTCAAGCGCTTCGGCCTGCGCATCGGCAAATTTGCACCGGACAACAACGAAAAATACGAACGAAACCGTGATTTCGTCTACCAATTCCTGATGGAACTCTATGGATTCCCGGTGGTCTCGGAACGTCGAACATCAGCGGCTCTGTTCGCCCGGCGTCTCTTCAAGACAGGTGAACACTTTCTCATCCGGGTTCTGGGCCAGTCCGATCGGACCATAACCTCGTTTTATCCCCATCCCGACAACAGGGGATATCCCCGGGTCGAAAAAATCGCCCTGGTCGACATCTCCAACCATCACGGGGACGTCATCGAATTCCTGCGGGACCACGGTTTTCTCATCCACCCCCAGAAAAAGGCCATCATTCTGCGCGTCACCTATATCCAGCACAAATACGGCCGGAACAATGTCAGGCAGGACAGGGCCCTTTCCGTTCTCAAGCAGGAGATCATCCACCCGCGAACGGGCGTCTGTTGCACATCCCGCAACATCATCAAGGATTCCTACTCGATGACCCTGCAACTCAACGACATCGTACGGGGTGAATTCAAGGGCAAAATCAAGTACAAAAAACACGACATTGTCGAGAACACCGATTCCCACGCCAACCGCCTCAAATTTCTTCATGCCTGGCTCACCAAGCATCAGCGCAGGATCATCGGGTATTCCGACGAATTCTACGCCAACGTGAGCAAGGTACTCGATCATTATCTGTCAGGTCCAAACAGCCATGAAACCTTCACCGACCTCCGAGAATGCTATCAGGAGGTTCGATCCACCTACAGTTACATCCAGCAGGCACGAAAGATCCAGCATCTGGAAAATCTCCATTACAGAAATTCCCAGGGCAAGAAAATTTCCTACAAAGACATGCTCGACGGGATGACAGGCACCCTGGCGGTTTTGAAATTCGAAATCGTTCAATACTTCGATCCCCTCGTGGTCAAGGCCATCGCCATAGGGGAAGCCACCATAAACGACCGCTATCTCATCAAGAAGTACATCATCCCCAAAGAGGAAGCCCTGAGTCCCTATGGTTTGCATATCCGCAAACTCTATGGCCGACTGGTTTCGCAGCTGGATGAACTCAAGTCCATCCGTAAAACCCGAATGGACATACCTACCAAGCCCCTGTAAGGTACATGTTCGTGAGGTCACGCCCCAAAGTCCCAACGAAGACGAACCGCCGGCATGCATGTTCCGGCGAGCAAGGAGACACTATCCATGAATCAGATATCCGCGAACCTTCTGACCACGCCCCTCACCCAATGGCACAAGCACAACGGCGGCAAGCTGGTACCCTTTGCCGGATGGGAAATGCCTGTACAATACACCGGCATATTGGGCGAACATAAACAGACCCGATCCAAGGCATCGCTGTTCGACATTTGCCATATGGGAGAATTCTCCGTCTCCGGACCCGGGGCGGCCGAAGCCCTTGGCTCCATCGTCACCCACAACCTGAAAACCCTGGTCCCCGGGCAATGCCGGTATGGATTCATCCTCAACCAGCTCGGCGGCATCCTCGATGATCTGATCGTCTACCGATTGGCTGAAGACGACTTCATGATCGTGGTCAACGGTGCGTGCATCGACAGTGATTTCGAATGGTTCGCCTCGCATCTTCCAGGGGACATCGTGCTTGAAAACCGGTCCCAGACCACAGGCAAAATCGATCTTCAGGGGCCCCTTGCCAAGGACGTTCTCGCCTCGATCATTCCGGGACCCTGGAACGAGCTCGGATATTTCCGATTCACCCAGGTCACCCTGGAAAACACATCGATCCTCATCAGCAGAACCGGATATACCGGCGAACTCGGCTATGAATTGTACATGGACGCCGACAAAACCCTGGACGTGTGGAAACGGTTCGTGAGCCATCCTGACGTCGAACCGGCAGGTCTGGGGGCCAGAGACACCCTCCGACTGGAAATCGGCCTTCCCCTCTATGGCCAGGATCTCGACACCGAACATACCCCGGTAGAAGCGGGATACGGTTTTTTTCTCAAATCCGAAGCCGAGTACATCGGCAAGGCCTATCAGGACCATGTCACCGAAAAGCTCGTTCCCCTGACCATTCCGGGACGCCGGGCCGCACGTCATGGGGATGAGGTTTTTCTGCCCGATGGTACCCTGGCGGGCAGGATCACCAGCGGTTCCTTTGCGCCATCACTCGGGACAAGCATCGCCCTGGCCTACATTCAGGCCGAACACGTCGAAGCGAACAACCATTTCGAAATCCGGGGCAGGTCCATACTCACGGCGCAAAAAACCACCACCCCATTCTATACCCAGGGAACCGCTCGGATAAAATTCTGAGCCGACCCCAACCCCTCAACCCACCCAGCTCTCTAAAATCTCTAAAATTTCTAAAATCTCTTAAATTTCTTAAATTTCTTAAATTTCTTAAATTTCTAAAATCCCCTACCAAGTCCCGTACGAACCGTTTCTTTTTACCGCCCGAAAGATGGGGTGCCCCGTTCACCCTCGGGGGAAGCGAGGCTCATCACCTGGCCACGGTCCTTCGCACCCGGCCGGGAGATCAGATCACGCTTTTCGACGGAAAGGGCCGAGAAGGAGTTTTTCGGGTCGTTTCCCTGAGCAAGAAAAAAGTCGTACTCGAGCAGGAAAGCATCCGTGAGCACCCCATGCCCGACAGACGGATATGGATCGCTCCGGGATGGAACAGGGCCACACGGCGAGGGTGGTTCCTGGAGAAAGCCGTGGAACTCGGTGCGTGGGGGATAGCCTTCTGGCAATCGACCTTTTCCCAGGGAAAAACACCGCAGCAATCCAAAGAGTCCTGGGACAATCAGTGCATAGCGGCTGCCAAACAATGCGCCAATCCATGGTTGCCGCAACTTGTCACCTATCCCCTAGGAATAGGACAACTTCTCGAAGCGACCGAACGATTTGAAAACCGCATCTTTCTGTGGGAAGATCCCGGCTGTCCACGCATCCTCCATCCGGCGGACATGGCTTGCAAGGGAGACGCACTCGTCGTACTCGGTCCCGAAGGAGGATTTGCCGACGAGGAGACATGCGCGTTGCAACAAGCCGGATGCATGCCCGTTTCCCTGGGCACACGCATATTGCGGTGGGAAACGGCCGCCTTGCTCTGTCTCGGAATAGGCTTCTGGAACGATCAGATGCTCGAACAGCGACACAATAACCAGTGAACAGGGGAACAGGGTCATGTATTGCAAACAATGCGGATTTCACTCGTTCGATCATGTGACCAGCTGCCCGAAATGCGGTCAGGACTGGGAAGCGGCCCGCAAGGCACTCGGTCTGGAGTGGATCGAAGAACGCAAGGGGAGCTGGCTCGAGGAGGC
>CAYWJL010000002.1:24983-25394 GCA_964458145.1 uncultured Desulfovibrionales bacterium
ACGAAGAGCCTCCCGAGAGTCGTCTGCCCTGCTGGAAGGTGATGACGATTTTCTACTCGAAGAAGACTGGGCCATATCTTCGGCCGAAGAGCTCGCCAATCTTCCCTTGGCCGACGAAACCTTTATCTTCGATGAAGAGCCGCAACACAAAGAACCTTCTGTAGCCGCCAAAGAACATGTGCAGGCGTCCCCCAACGAGTCCGAACCCTCCGGCCCCTCCCCCATGAGCGACGTGTCCGGTGATCGGGAAGATCTGCAGGTGCCCGGACTCGAGGAGATGCTCATGGCGAGCTCTCTCGATCAGGAGGAGGCTTCCCAGGCGGGTCGTCGTGAGACCATCGCCGTTTCCCTGGAAGATGACGACAGCCTCCTTGAGGCGGATGTCGTGTCCACGGCCTCGCCCGATGCCGG
>CAYWJL010000003.1:0-8084 GCA_964458145.1 uncultured Desulfovibrionales bacterium
CGAACGCAAGAAATTTTATCAGATCCAGCTCAAGGATCTTCTCTCCTATGCCTACAGATATTCCGAGGATGTCAAGAAACGGTTCGATCGGGCCCAGTTTGACGTGGACAAGTTCAAGGAATTGTCCGATCTCAAGCATATTCCCATTCTCAAGAAAAAAGAGCTCATCTTTCTCCAGTCCATGGGTCCCCGTCTTGGCGGGTTGCTGACCAAGGATCTTGGGGAGCTCCGGCGCATCTTTCTTTCTCCCGGTCCGATTTTCGATCCCGAGGATCGCAGCGAGGACTATTGGGGATGGTCGGAAAGCTTTTACGCGGCCGGTTTCCGGCCCGGTGATCTCGCCCAGATCACCTTCAACTATCACATGAACCCGGCAGGGCTCATGTTCGAGGAACCCCTCAAGAATCTCAATTGCGCGGTCATTCCTGCCGGGCCGGGCAACACCAACAATCAGCTGGACATCATGCAGAAGCTTCGGGTGACCGGCTATGTGGGCACGCCCAGCTATCTGATGCATCTGGCCCAGAAGGGTGAGGAAAAGGGGCTCAATCTGCGTAAGGAACTTTATCTCGAAGTGGCCTTTGTCACCGGGGAAAAGTTTTCCGAGAAGATGCGCACCACCGTTGAGAAAAAGTTCGACCTGATCATGCGTCAGGGATATGGAACCGCAGACGTGGGGTGTATCGGGTACGAATGCTTCCAGAAGAACGGCCTGCACGTGGCCAACCGGTGTTTCGTGGAAATCTGCCATCCGGATACGGGTATCCCGTTGAAGGACGGTGACGTGGGTGAGATCGTGGTTACGGCATTCAACAAGACCTATCCCCTGATTCGTCTGGCCACCGGGGATCTTTCCTATATCGATCGCGAACCCTGTGCCTGTGGACGGACCTCGCCTCGCCTCGGCAATATAGTCGGCCGTGTGGACACTACCGCCAGGATCAAGGGGATGTTCGTCTATCCCCACCAGGTGGAACAGGTTCTCGCCAGTTTCGAAGAGGTCAAGCGCTGGCAGATCGAAGTGACCAACCCCGGCGGTATCGACGAGATGATCCTGTCCATCGAGGCCAGCAGTTTCAAGCGCGAAGACGAACTGCTCCACTCCTTCCGGGAAAAGATCAAGATCCGTCCCCTGCTCAAGGTTCTGGCTCCGGGTAGCCTGCCTCCCCAGATCCGGCTCATCGAAGACAAGCGCAAGTGGGATTAGTGACACGGATCACGTGAACCCATAAAAAACCGGCAGGGAGACCTCTGCCGGTTTTTTTGTTGCAACGCTGAATCCATCAAACCATGGAGAAGGAATATGGATATGAAAGCATTTCTGCTGCTCATGGGGTGCGCTGCGGTGATTCTGACGGCTGCCGGGTGTGCCCGGCATGGAACAATGGTTCCGGGTCGGGTGCCGGTCAAACAGCCTGTCCTGCATACGGCACAGGGCGAGGTTGTATCCTCTGAGGATCTGGCGGATTCATTGGTTGCGGCGGACTATATTTTGCTGGGAGAGGGGCATACCAATGCCTGTGATCATCTCGGGCAGGCCATGGTCATTCGGGCGCTGGTCGAAAATGGGCATAGGCCCGTCGTGGGGCTGGAGATGGTCGCCCTGGACATGCAGCCGGTTCTGGACACCTGGAACAGAGGCGGTATGGCTGTGGATGATCTCGAATCACGCCTGGAATGGAAGCTCCGTTGGGGGCATCCCTTCGAGTTGTACAGGCCCATTTTCGAAGTATGTCGGGAGTACGATCTGTCGCTTGCCGCGTTGAACATTCCGCGTCGTGTGGTGGATACGGTTCGTGAACAGGGGCTGGAAGCCGTTTCCGAGTCGGACCGGGCATATATTCCCGATCCGATCATCCCGGCCACCAGGGAGCAGCGGCAGGCTCTCGAGCCCATGCTTGTCATGCATGCACAGATGAGCGGCGCAAACCAGGCAAACAAAGAGAGTTTTTTTCTGGTCCAGTCCCTTTGGGATACGGCCATGGCCGAGGCCGCGGTGGGCTGCCGCCAGACAACCGGGCGCAAGGTGGTCATCCTGGCCGGGGCAGGGCATGTGGAAAACCGTTGGGGCATAGCCGCCCGTCTGAAGGTTCTGGACCCCGAGGCGCAAGTGGTTTCAGTGATGCCTGCACGCGCGAAGAAGGACATGACGTCCGAGGAGGCCGACTATTACTATCTCTGCCCTGCGGGCAAGAGCAGAAAGTTGGGCCTGGTACTCGACGCCAAGGACTCCCGGCTCGTGGTCAAGGGGGTGGTCCCCGGCTCCAGAGCGGAAAAGGCGGGCTTCAAGCCCGGTGATGTCCTGATCAGGGCCGGAGATCGGCAGGTCACAAGCGGTCTGGATCTGCACAAGGCCGCCCTGCCTGCAGCGCTGGAAAACCGCGATCTCGTCATTCAGGTCCTGCGCCAGGGGGAGACCAGGGACCTCGTTGTCCACTTTTAGCAACTGCTGCCCCCCCATTTCGCTACAAGCAAAATCCCCTGGAACACGATGCATCGTATTCCAGGGGATTTTTTTTGAACTGTGGACTTTCGTATCGTGTCGGCATCCAAGGAGACAAGGGATGACAGGGATTACCGGATTACCGACCTCTGCCTCCCGTCTTCCTTAAAAGGGCAGGCACGGGGGCCTGCCCCTACGGGGGTTCTGGTTCCGTCTTCAACAGTCTGAAATCTGGAGCCTGAAACGTACAACCGCAAACCTCAAACCGCCTTTCCTACTTTCCATTCTTGAGCAGAAATGTGGCCGAATCCAGATCATAGATCTCCACGGGGGGCTTGCCGCCGCGTTGTTTCTGCATCTCTGCGGCCCGCTGGATGATGCTCATGTCCAGCCAGCCGTGTCGTTCCCATACTTCGGGGCTGCGGCTGCTCCAGAGCCTGAATTCGATGGTCCCGTCGTTCTTGCGAACGTACATGCGTTCCTCTTTGCTGGAGGCATTGGGATAGTAATAAAGTCCTCTGTCGTCTTTCACGTAAAGCTCCTTAGGCCATGAACGTCTTGTCTTCCGGTTGTGCGTGGGGGAAAACCGAAACGTCTATCTTTGATGAGTATGCACGAGTACAAAAATGTGATAGTACCTTACTCAAAAGGTTCTGCTGTAAAAAACAAGAAAATGCTATAAGAGCTTGATCTTAAAGCTTAAAACCTAAAACTTAAAACTGCGGCTTGGCCGCATTGGTATTCAGAATCGGTTTATTCCTCAGAAAGTCCGCTTTTTTCGAGACGTCCTTTCACATCGGCCAATTCCCGGCTGGTCTTGGCCAGACGCTGGGCCAGAGTCGTTATCACCCGCAGGGAAAAGTCGGGATAGTCCGAGAGCATGGTGGTCAGCTGTTCGGGTGAGTAGACTTCGAGCACCGAGTTCCCGAGGGATCTGATCCCGGCGGTTCTTCCTTCGTCGAGGAGAAAGGCCATCTCGCCGAATATCTCTCCGGGTTCCTTGATCACGGCCAGCTGGTTGCCGTTTTTGACGACTTCGAGCCCTTTGTCCGTAGAAATGATCCGATAGATTTCCGTGCTCATCTCGCCGTCCTGCATGATCCACTGGCCCGGACCCTTTGTCTGGATCCGCCCCACGAACTGGGTCTGCAGGTGCGCGGGGTTGTTTTTGCCGAGCCTGAACCAACTGGCCTCCAGCACATGGGAAAGGCCTTCCAGGATGAGCTGAAGGGTACGCGGCGAGTTTTGCAGGATGTCGTCGACGATCTCGGCCTGGTAGGTGGCCACCCTGCAGGGTTCCAATGCCATAGCCGTACAAGGGTATACCCCGGAGGGATTGATGATCCCTTCGATACCGAATGCATGCCGGCCCGTGATGTGAATGGGCGGCTCTTTGTGTTTGGTCAGTGCGACACTGCCCCCGAGAAGGATATGGAATCGATGCGCAGGGTCACCGGCAGTAAAGATTGTTTCACCCTCTGCAAACGATTCAATGCCCGGGGCTTGTGCTGCGGTTTCCGAAGATGCGTGTGGTGATGTATACATGAGCGTGGCAGGGGCTTAGGTGACGGTGGGTGGGCGATCCCCGGAGGGGATGCGAAACCATGCGCGGATTTCCACGGTGTTTTGCAGAGATGCGAGAAGTTTTTCCACCGTTTCCCGGGTTTCCGGGGCAAAGGTGAGACGGACCAGGGCACGGTATTTATCAAGTACGGACAAATACGCCAAATTATCGCAAGATTCAAGAATGAACTTGAACAAGGCAATGTCGGCGCGGGCGACCTCCACATACAGATGATCCGACCAGATGGCAGGTCTGGACGGCTTGGAGGATGATCGGGAGGCATGTCCGCCACGCATGCTTGTTCCTTGCCGCTGCCTAGAGGATCTCATGACCGTGTTCCGTGATGAGCACCATATGTTCCCATCGGACACCACCCCATTCGGGGTAGTAGAGGCCCGGCTCGGCAGTGACCACCATGCCGGGTCTGAATTCGGTCCGTGATCTCGGGCCCACGGCCGGAGGTTCGTGGGTCTCCAGGCCGACTCCATGCCCCAGGGAATGGGTGAAATGGCTTCCCTGACCATGCTTGTCGAAATAGCCTCGTGCCGCCTTGTCGGCTTCCTTGATGGATTTGCCCGGCAGGTAGTGCTCGATGGCGATCTGCTGGGCCTCCTGGACATGTTTGAGCGTGTCCTGAAAAATGGTGCTGGGAGTGTCTCCCACCCAGAAGGTTCGGGTCTGGTCTGAGCAGTATCCGTCCAGACGTCCTCCCATGTCCACGAGGACCGGGCAGTCGGAGGTCGTGACCGTCTCTCCGGGGATGGCATGGGGCAGAGCGCTGTTGGGGCCGACCGCGACAATGGTGTCGAAGCTGAGCTCCGAGGCCCCCTGCTCCCGAAAAAGCCGCTCGATCTTCCAGGCCAGGTCCGCTTCGGTCATCCCTGGTGCGAGCATGGATGCAACCTGGGAAAAAACATGGTGATTCAGGGCACAGCTGCGCCGAAGAATCTCGATTTCAGCCTCGTCCTTGATGACCCTGAGTTCTTCGACCAGGTTTTTGGTGGGGACGAGATCCAGGGTTTTTCCAAGAACCTTGTACTGGGCAACCGACATGGAACCTGCTTCGATTCCCAGAGTCCGAATCCCATGGTCGCGCATCCAGGTGGCCATTTGTTCGTCCTTGCCCCCTGCATAGATGAAGATGCGGTCCTCGGGCCACAATCGGCTTGCGGCATCCTTGTACCGACTGTCCGTGAACAGCCAGTAATCTCCCTCCCCGGTCACGAGGATGCATCCCGAACTTTCGTTGCATTGGGGATCGTGAAGTTCGAAGCCCGAGAGATAATAGCGATTGGCTGCATGGGTTACGAGCAAGGCGCTCAGATTGCGCTTCTGCAGGGCTTTTGCCAGGTGGTGTCGGCGTTTCTGAAAGATGGTCGGCATTCTCGAAGAGGGGATGGGTTGGGGGGAATGTGAAAAAGACGATTTTGCAAGGGACAGAGTCGGTTCAGAAATAATCGTTCTGCCTGTCCAGCGTACGGTAGTTGATGGCCTCGGCCAGGTGAGGAACGGCCAGCTTGGGATCGCCGGACAAGTCGGCTATGGTCCGGGCTATGCGCAGGATGCGGGTGAATGCCCGGGCAGACAGCCCCAGATTTTTGACCGCGGATTCCAGAAATGCATGCTCCGCGTCGCTCAAAGGGCAGAATTCCTGCAGCCACTTGCCGGAAAGTTGAGCATTGGTAAGCAGGGGCGTGTTCTGATAGCGTTCAGCCTGGAGGTCCCGAGCCGTTTGAATGCGCGTTCGCATGGTCGTTGAGTCCAGTGATCCCGCATTCTGCCGAAGTTCCTTGTACGGCACGGCCGGAACCTCCACCTGAAGATCGATGCGGTCGAGCAGGGGCCCGGACAGGCGGGATCTGTAGCGCTGGATCTGGCTCGGAGTACAGATGCACGGGTGACGTTCGTCCCCAAGATATCCGCAGGGGCAGGGATTCATGGCCGCAACGAGCATGAAGTCGGCCGGGTAGGACAGGGAGACCGCCGCTCTGGAGATAGTCACGTTGCCGTCCTCGAGGGGCTGTCTGAGCACCTCGAGGACATGCTTCTTGAATTCAGGCAGTTCGTCCAGGAAGAGCACGCCTCTATGGGCCAGGGAGACCTCTCCGGGTCGGGGGTACTGGCCGCCGCCGATAAGACCTGCATCGGAAATGGTGTGGTGGGGAGACCTGAAGGGGCGGGCCACGATCATGGGCTGACCCGACTTGAGATGCCCGGCCACGCTGTAGATTTTGGTCACCTCCAGGGCCTCGTCAAAGCTCAAGGGGGGGAGGACCGTGGGGATGCGCTTGGCCAGCATGGTCTTGCCGCTGCCGGGAGGGCCGAGAAAGAGGAGATTGTGCGCGCCGGCCGCTGCGATTTCAATGGCGCGTTTGGCATGCTCCTGTCCCTTGACCTCGGAGAAATCCACCTGGTGTTTTTCCCGCAGGGCCCACAGGGAGTCCAGGTCGCTGACGGCCGGCTCGATGGTGGTCTCGCCCAGGAAAAATCGGATGGATTGGGACAGCGAGTCCACGGGCAGAACATCGAGTTCCTTGACCACCGCTGCTTCAGCCGCGTTGTCCCTGGGCACGAACAATGCCTTGGCACCCATGTCCCGCGCCTTGATGGCCATGGGCAGGATGCCGGTGACAGGCCTGAGTTCACCGCTCAGAGACAGTTCGCCGGCCATGTAGTAGCCGTTGAGTGCATGACCCGGGATTTCTCCGGCACCAGCCAGAAGGCCAAGGGCCAGGGGGAGGTCATAGCCGCTACCTTCCTTGCGCACGTCAGCCGGGGCCAGATTGACCGTTATCCGGGAAGCCGGAAGTCGGAAGCCGCTGTTTTTCAGCGCCGAAAACACCCGTTCCTTGCTCTCACGCACCGCGCCCTCGGCGAGTCCGACCATGCAGAATGCAGGCATCCCGCTCCTGGCCAGGTCCACTTCAAGCTCCACCGTAAAGGCGTCGATGCCCAGAAGGGCGGTTGTCTCGACCTTGGAAACCATGCGTTACTCCACGAGTCGGCCGATGCGGTTCCAGCGGATGTTGGAAAATCCTTCCCAGGACCAGTACAGAATCATGGCCTTGCCCTCGATCTTGTCCCGATCCACGAATCCCCAGAATCTGGAGTCATAGGACTGGTCACGATTGTCGCCCATGACGAAATACTTGCCCTCGGGAACGGTGATGGGGCCGAAATTGTCTCGGGTGGGACGGTAGCCGAGCTCCACATGCTGAACATAGGGTTCGTCCAGTTTCTTGCCGTTGCGATAGAGAACCTTGTTACGCATTTCCAGAACGTCACCCGGGGTGCCGATGACCCGTTTGATGAAGTCTTTGGAGGGATCTTCCGGAAATTCGAAGACAATGATGTCCTTGAATTCGGGATCGGAAAAATAGGTGACGAAATAGTCGGTGAACGGAATCCGGATGCCGTAGATGAACTTGTTTACCAGAAGGTGATCGCCGATCTGCAGGGTCTGGAGCATGGACCCGGAGGGTATCTTGAAGGCCTGGACCACAAAAGATCTGATGATGAAGGCCAGGATGAAGGCGATGATGAGGGCTTCGGCATATTCTTTTAAAACGGTTTGCCAGCGTGGTTCCATGAGTTTGGGTCCTGATTGATGTTCGGAGTTGGAGTGTCGGTTCATTGGTGGAACAGAGAGATCCCGGATCGAGTCCGGGATGACGGTGTTCCGGCAAGAGCTCCCGACGGCCGGTTCCGGATGCGTTGAAGTCGTGGGTCTTGGGAACGGGGTCTATTTGCCGTCATCCACCTGCATGGCGGCCAGAAAGGCTTCCTGGGGAATCTCGACGCTTCCCATGCGTTTCATGCGACGTTTGCCTTCCTTCTGTTTTTCCAGAAGTTTGCGTTTTCGGGTAATGTCCCCACCGTAGCACTTGGCGGTTACGTTTTTGCGCAGGGGGGCGTTACGTTCCTTGGCTATGATCTTGCTGCCGATGGCAGCCTGGACAATGACCTCGAAGAGCTGTCTGGGGATGAGCCGTTTGAGCTTCAGGGCCAGTGCTCGTCCCCGGTAATAGGCATTCTCCCGGTGGACGATGCAGGACATGGCGTCAACGGGATCGCCGT
>CAYWJL010000003.1:8094-23339 GCA_964458145.1 uncultured Desulfovibrionales bacterium
AGGAGAGGGCGTCGATGACTTCCCCGGCCAGGAGGATGTCCAGCTTGACCAGGTCCGAGGGTTTATAGTCCACGATCTCATAATCGAGGGAGGCGAATCCCCGTGTCATGGACTTGAGCCGGTCGAAGAAGTCGTACACGATTTCGGAAAAGGGCAGCTCATAGGTGATGATGACCCGGTTGGCGGTGAGGTATTTGAGGTCCTTCTGGGTACCCCGTTTTTCCTCGCAGAGCTTGAACACATTGCCCACGTATTCGTTGGGCACGTGAATCTCCATGCGCACGTACGGCTCGTTGATGGTGTCGATCTCGCCGGGGTTGGGCAGTTTGCTCGGGTTGTCGATCTCAAAGACCTCGCCGTTGGACTTGTGGATCTCGTATATCACCGAGGGCGCGGTGGCAATGAGATTCGCCCCGAATTCACGTTCCAACCGTTCCTGGATGATCTCCATGTGCAGGAGACCCAGAAAGCCGGCCCTGAAACCGAATCCCAGAGCCTGGGACGTCTCGGGCTCATAGGCAAAGGCGGCATCGTTGAGCTGGAGTTTTTCCAGGGCTGACAGAAGAACATTGTATTCGGCGGGTTCCACGGGATACAATCCGCAGAAGGCCATGGGCTTGACCGTCTTGAATCCCGGGAAGGGGGTAACGGTCGGGTTTTTGGGATGGGTTATGGTGTCACCCACCCGGGCCTCGTCCAGATCCTTGATGCTGGCGCACAGGAATCCGACTTCGCCGGGACCGAGTTCCGCGATATCCGTGGGCTCGGGGGAAAAGACCCCCAGTCGGGTGACCTCAAAATCCTTTTTGGTGGAAACCATGCGGATGGGCTGGCGATTCTTGATGGTTCCCTCGAGGATGCGGAAGAGCACGACCACGCCCTGGTAGGAATCATACCAGGAATCGAAGATGAGGGCCTTGAGCGGCTCGTCGGGATCACCCTTGGGCGACGGGATTTCACGGACCAGCCGTTCCAGAAGATCGGTCACCCCTTCGCCTGTCTTGGCACTCACCAGGATGGGATCGCCGCAGTCAAGCCCTATGGCCTCTTCGATCTCCTGACAGACTTCCTCGGGATGGGAGCTTGGGAGATCGATTTTGTTCAGTACGGGAAGCACGTCCAGATCGTGGTCCAGGGCCAGGTACACATTGGCCAGGGTCTGGGCTTCGACCCCCTGGGTGGCGTCCACCACAAGCAGAGCTCCGTCACAGGCAGCCAGGCTGCGTGACACCTCGTAGCTGAAGTCCACATGCCCCGGAGTGTCGATGAGATTCAAGATGTACGTGGACCCGTCGGGAGAGGCGTATGGAATGCGGACGGTCTGGGATTTGATGGTGATTCCCCGTTCCTGCTCCAGTTCCATCCTGTCCAGGTACTGGTCCTTTTTGTCTCGATCGGCGATCAGACCGGTGAGTTCCATGATCCGGTCGGCCAGGGTGGACTTGCCGTGATCGATATGGGCGATGATGCTGAAATTGCGAATTTTTGAGATGTCGGTCATGCAGGTGTCCGTGGCACGTCAAGGTGCCTGGGAAAAGATCGATAGGGGTGGTGATGATTGTGAGGCGTTCTGGTCCGGGGTAGGGGTCATGGATCAGAACGGGCGACCCGTGGCCGCCCCGGTTGTTGCGGCGTGTTCGGGTTAGAAATAGCTTTTGACCTTGGCCATGAGTTCGGGAAGCTTGGCCTGCACGGTCGGGCTGAGACCTTCTTCCATGGCATCGGGAATATATGCGCTCTGGACCACAATGATTTTCAGGTCGATTCCCGTGTTGTCCCTGAGCTCCTTGAGCAGATTGGTGGTCGGGAACTGGTGCAGGGTGAAATCCGGGATCTTCTTGGGGTCCATCTGATCCACATCGACTTCAAAGATTTCTCCCGGCTCCCTGTCGCCCTGTGTGACCGCATCCACCACGATGACTCGTTCGGGCAGTTTCTCGCCCAGGACCAGATCGAAGAGAAGACCTCTGATGGAGGTGCCCACATCCAATAACGCCACATCTTCCGGCACGTCCGGGTCCTTTTCCAGGGCGGCGATCAGTTCCGGACCCACACCGTCGTCAGCATACAGAACATTCCCGCAGCCAAAGACAACGACGCGGGAATTGAACATTTTTGACCAATCCATGTACTCACTCCTCATCCCGAACCGGAAACGGTCGGGCGTTACGAAAAAGGCCGCTGCCCGCTTGGGGGCAACGGCCTTCTTAATCCATTTGTGTACGGCTGTCTAATCTAGCGTTTCATGGTTTCCAGGATGTTGCCTTCGTTATCCTGAATCTTGACTTCCATGGCAATACCGCCATCCAGGCGGTGAGTAGCGCAGCTCATTCACGGGTCATAGGCGCGGACGGCCATCTCGATCCTGTTCAGGATGCCCTGGTCGTATTTGCCGTCTTTGATGACCGCCTTGGCGGCCTGTTTCACGGACAGGTTCATGGCCGCATTGTTGTGGGTGGTACCCACAATGAGGTTGGCCATGGTGACCATGCCGTTGTCATCGGTCTTGTAGTTGTGGATCAGGGTGCCGCGGGGGGCTTCCACACAACCGAAACCTTCACCGGCCTTGGGCTCGATGTTGGTGGCGCGGATGTCTCTGCCGGTGATCTCGGGATCGTTCAGCAGTTCTTCGGCACGCTCGGCGCAGTAGACCAGCTCGATCAGACGTGCCCAGTTGTAGAGCAGCGTCAGATGGGCGGGACGACCAAAGCTCTTGCGGAAGATTTCCAGCTCTTCCTGAGCCAGAGGCGTGGCCATCTTGTCACAGACGTTGATGCGGGCCAGACAGTTGGACCGGTAGACGCCCACGGGATCGTTTTCATCGAGTTTCAGGTTGCCCCAGTTTTTGGCATAGGGGAACTTGAGGTAACTCCAGTCTTCGATGTGTTCGCCGATGTGGTTCTTGTACTCGCTGTACGGGAACTGGTCGATTTTGCCGTCGGCGTTCTGGAGGCGGAGTTCGCCATCATACAGCTGCAGCGCGCCTTCCTTGTCAACGGTTCCTATGTATCCGGAGGGGAAGACACCAAGGGTCTTCACGGCGTCCAGATATTTGGGGAAGACCTCTTCCCGGGCGAACTTCATGGTGAACAGGGCGAAATCCTTGAATTCCAGAACCCCTTCCAGAAGTTCCTTGCGCTCTTCTTCCAGCATGGGCCGGGAGTATCCACCAACAACGGCGGCCATGGGATGGATGACCTTGCCGGCGAATTTTTCGAGCATCATCTGGGATTTGTAGCGCATGTGCACGACTTTCTTGGCCAGGTCCGGAGCGGCACCGACGATACCGACGACGTTACGCACGGAATAGTCGGCATCGGGACCCAGGACAAAGTCCGGGGCGGCCAGGAAGTAGAAGTGGAGGATCTTGTCCGGGATGTAGGCCAGCATCTGGCAGAGTTCACGGAGTTTCTTACCCGTGGAGGGCAGGGTTACGCCGAGGCACTGGTCAGCTGCCTTGTTGGAGGCCAGGTGATGCTGCCAGGGGCAGATACCGCAGATGCGGTTCACGATCCGGCAGACCTCTTCCACGGGACGTCCGACAACGAATTTTTCGAATCCCCTGAGAGACAAGACGTGCAGTCTTGCATCATCCACATTGCCGTTGTCATCGAGCTGAATGGTGACGCTCGCATGACCCTCAATGCGGGAGACCGGGGCTATGTTTAATGTCTTACCCATTATCTCCTCCTAACCTAATTTTTTCAACATGTTGTGTGCGCCGCAGAACCGGGCCAGATACCCACGACGGTCCGGCATGGCCGAGGGATCGAAACCGTTGGAAGCCAGGGCGCCCATATAGTCGACAATGGGCTTGGCACCCTTGCGGATGGGACCGTAGCAGCCACGACAGGGCATGCGGGTGCTGATGCAACGGGGAAGTCCGCTCTTGCCGCCGCACCCGGCACGGGTGACCGGACCGAGGCAGAGGAAACCCTGTTCCAGCAGGCAGCGCATTTCGTCAATGGGTTTTTCCGGATCGAATTCAGGGGTCTCGAGCATGCGCTTGATGTCCGGCAAGCCTTTTTTGCCCTTCTTGATGGTCGGGCAGGTGTCGCATACGGACCTTTCGGGCATGGCGAACTCGGTCTTACCCTCGAGCAGAGCCAGAACCGCAGCCGTGATCCAGTCGGGATGCGGAGGACAGCCGGGCAGGTAGATGTCCACGTCCACGATTTCGTCGAGGGCGTAGCACTTGTCCAGCAGGGGCGGAATGTTCTTGGTCGGGGGCTCGCCGGGATCCGTGGTCGGAGAGTCCTTGTACACGAACTGGTTCAGTTCGTCGTTATCATACATGTTGATCAGGGCGGGGATACCGCCGTCCGTGGCACAGGTGCCCAGAGCGATGAGGAGCGTGCATTTCTTGCGCATCTCCTTGGCGATCTCGACATGTTCCTCGTTTCTTACGCTACCGGAAACGATTCCGACCACGGCTTCGGGGATGTTCATCTCGGCTTCTTCGCCGGTCTGCCCGAAGTATTTATGATCGATGATGACCGGGATGTGGACGAAATCCAGATTGTTGACCAGGAGGTCAACCAGGACATCACCGATATTCAGAACGGCTATCTCACACCCGGAGCATGAGTTGAGCCATTCTTCGGCAACAGTTACTTTGGCCATATCTCTTACCTCCATGGGGTTGAATCAGAGCATGATTCACCCTGACATCGTTAGGCGCTGACAGCCTGTTTCTTTTCCAGACGAACAGGATTGGGACCCAGGTTGCGGATTTTATCCGTAAATTCCGTGACGACTTTCTGGAATTTGGGAGCCTCAGCCCCAGAAACCCACTCGATCGCAAATCTTTGGGGATCGATGCCGAGATCTTCGAGGACCAGTTCGATGGCGTTTGCCCTAGCCAATGCTTTGTGATTACCATCCAGGTAATGACATTCGCCGAGGTGTCAGCCCATGACAATGACGCCGTCAGCTCCTTTTTCCAGGGCGTCGACTACAAGGTTGGGGTGCACCATGCCGGAACACATGACCCTGATGGCGCGCATGTTCGGGGGATATTGCAGCCTGGAGACTCCCGCCAGGTCTGCACCGGCATATGCACACCAGTTACAGAGGAATCCGATGATTACAGGCTCGAAATTGTCTGCCATTGAAACATCTCCTTGTTTATGGCTTTTGAATCGCGAGATCCCGGTCGTTTTTCACGGGATCTCGCGTTCAAAGTGCGTTATATATCCTCCAGGGCGGTCATGACCTGGGCCCTGAGCTGTTCCGTAGTGAAGCCGTGCACATAGACACCCTTCTTGGGACAGGTGGCTTCGCAGATACCGCAACCCTTGCACAGGGATGCATTGGTTTCGATGCGCCGTTTTTCCTCGCCCTCATCATTGGTGTAGGTGATCATGGAGATGGCACCGTAGGGGCAGGTATCCACGCACAGGGCGCAGCCGTCGCAGTTTTCCGTGGGATAGGACTTGATGGAATCCAGAGGCATTTCCGACCTGGACAGGACGACAGATGCGCGGGATACCGCGGCCTGGGCCTGAGCGATGGCTTCGTCGATGGGCTTGGGATAGTGACACAGCCCGGCAACGTACATGCCGTCGACGGTCATGTCCACGGGACGCAGTTTGGGATGGGCTTCCATGATGAAACCGTCTTCGTTGAGACCGCACTTGTACAGATCCACCAGTTCGTCGCTCTTGTTGGGCACGATGGCCGTGGCCAGAACGAGGTAGCTCGGGCGGATGTCCAGGGTCTTGCCGGAGATGGGATCGTCAACCAGGACCACGAGGTCGTCGCCTTCACGGGTGACTTCGGGCTTTTTGTCCAGAGAGTAACGGACAAAGATGACGCCGAGTTCACGGGCTTCGGTGTAGAGATCCTCGCGTTCGCCATAGGTCCGGATATCCCGATAGATGATGAACACGGGCATGTCCGGATTGGCCTTTTTCATATCGATGGCCGATTCCATGGAATGGGTACAGCAGGTCTTGCTGCAATAGGGGCGTTCGGGGCAGCGCGAACCGACGCACTGGATGAACACGGCACCCTTGGCCTTGGACAGGACAGGCATGTTCTCCCGGAGTTCCTTGTCGAACTCGAGGTGGGTCATGACCCGTTCGTCCTTGCCGTACAGGTACTCGTCGGGCTTGTATTCGGAGGCACCGGTACAGACCACGGCGATGCCGTACTTGATGGCCTTGCTTTCACCGGCCACGTCGATCTCGGTGACAAAATCACCCACCGAACCCTTGTTGCTCTTCAGGGTGGTGTTCTTGAATATCTTGATGTTGGGATGGGCTTCGACCTTGGCGATCAGATCGTCGACATAAGGTCTGATGGGCTCGCCCTTCCATGTCTTGTTCAGGAGCAGGGCGTTACCACCCAGGGTATCGGTCTTTTCGATGAGCATGGTTTCGAAACCCTGATCGGCAATGCCGAGGGCCGTCTTCATGCCGGAAACACCGCCACCCACGACCAGTGCGGTCTGGTTGACGCCAACGGAGATGTGATCCAGGGGCGCGAGCATGCCCGCCTTGACCACGGCCATGCGGACCTGGTCCTTGGCCTTTTCCGTTGCCTTTTCTTTTTCCTTCATGTGGACCCAGCTGTTCTGGTTCCTGTTGTTGGCCATCTCGAAGAGGTATTCGTTGAGACCGGCTTCCTTCAGGGTTTCCTGGAACAGGGGTTCATGGGTCCTGGGCGTACAGGCAGCCACGACCACGCGGTTGAGCTGCTGTTCCTTGATCTCGTTGGCCATGAGGACCTGAGTATCCTGGGAACAGGTGAACATGTTGTTCTTGACGTAGACGACACCGGGAAGGGTCTTGGCGTATTCGGCCACGGCTTCCACGTCCACGGTCCCTGCGATGTTGATACCGCAGGAGCAGACAAAGACACCGATTCTCGGTTCCTGACCGGCCACGTCGGTTTCGGCGGGGAAGGTCTTGTCCTGGGTCATGGTGCCGCGCACGGAGTTCAGATTGGCGGCGGCTTCCATGGCTGCGGAAGAGGCTTCGGTCACGGACTGAGGAATGTCCTTGGGACCCTGGAAGGCACCGGCGGCGAAGATGCCGTCCCTGGTGGTGGCAACAGGGTTGAAGCTTGTGGTCTCGGCAAAATTGTACTTGTCGAGTTTGATGCCCATGTTCTGGGCCATTTCCAGAGCGGCGGGACCGGTCTGCAGGCCGACGGAAAGAACGAAGAGATCGTATTCTTCCATGGCCCGTTCACCCGTGGTCGTATCCATATACTCGACGATCACGCCCTTGTTCTCGGGACCTGGGTAGATGGTGTGGATGCGGTCGGGGATGAAACGGATGCCTTCTTCCTTGGCCTTTTCCAGGTATTTGTCGAATTCCTTGCCGTGGGTACGCATGTCCATGTAGAAAATGGACAGGTCCAGATCGGCACCATCGGCATGTTCGGCCGAAACCATGGCCTGCTTGAGAGCGTACATACAACAGACGCTGGAGCAGTAGCCATTGTCACACTTGTTGATATTACGGGAACCGACACACTGCAGCCAACCGACCTTCTTGGGGACGGTGTTGTCGGACGGGCGTTCCAGGTGACCCATGCACGGGCCGCCGGCAGCCAGGAGACGTTCGTACTCGAGGCTGGTGACCACGTCGGGCAGCTTGGCGTAGTCGTAGGTGTCGAACATGGAGGGATCGAATGCCTTGAAACCGGGGGCCGTAATGATGGAACCGACCTGAATTTCGTGGATTTTTTCCGTGTCCTCGAAATTGATGGCGTCTGCGGGACAGAATTTTTCACAGGCCCGACATTTGCCTTTCTGGATGAAAATACAGTTCTCGGCATCGAGAGCGTATTTCAGGGGAACGGCCTGACCATACGGAATGTAGGCGGCTTTGCGTTTGCTCAGCCCGCCGTCGAATTCGTTGGGGACCTTCTTGGGGCATTTTTCCGCGCACATGCCGCAGGCGATACATTTATCGACATCGACATAGCGTGGGCTTTCTTTGACGGTTACGGTAAAATTACCAGCTTCGCCTTCGATCTTCTGTACCTCACTGAGGGTGAGGAGTTTGATGTTCAAGTGCCGACCGCACTCTACCAGTTTCGGTGAGAGTATTCACATCGCGCAGTCGTTGGTCGGGAAGGTCTTGTCCAGCTGGGCCATCGCCCCGCCGATCGCAGACGTCTTCTCGACCAGGTACACGTAGTAACCGGTGTCAGCCAGGTCCAAGGCCGCTTGGATGCCGGCTATTCCACCACCGACAACCATGACTGCACCAACTTTCTCTTGTGCCATAGTTTACCCCCTTAGCCAGTTGATTTGGTGCTAATGGTATTGAAATATCGCTTATCGCCAGAACCAGGATCATCATGTCATTGGCTTTGATCCTGATTTATATGAAAACCAAATAGGTCAGGCATAATTATGTGCAAAAAATTTATGAGGTTCGTAGCCCATGTTCGAGAAAAATGCTAGTCCTTGCAGCGAAGAAATTGAAAAAATAATCGGATGGAACCAAAAAAGTCTCACAGATCTGTTCGCACGAACCGGATGGGAGACAGCCTCGGGGTGACTTTGGAGCCTCGGAAGGTCCTTTCTGACCGAGAACCTTGCACCCTGCCCCGATTCTCGGTAGGTTGCCTCGAAATGATCAAAGTCCGTCCTTTTCGGCCCTGACACTTTTCCCGCACTGCACCGCAACGACCATACGACCGCCCCATGAAAAAACTCACATGCCTCCTTGTGCATCAGGACCCCGACATTCGTTCCGAACTCAGAAAAAAACTTTCCGAGGTCAAAGGGGTCAAAATTCTCGGTGAAGCTGTTTCTTCGTTCGAAGCTCTGGAAATGCTGGAATCGATTCCCTACGATGTCTTTTTCCTCGGAACGGAACTCGCCGGCGGGGTGAGCGGGATTGAAATGGCCCAGATTCTCGGGCAGCGCAAGGACGCTCCCATACTTATTTTTCTGGCCAAGGACGAGTCCCTGGCCTTCAAGGGGTTCGAGCTCGGCGCTACGGACTATCTTCTCTGGCCTGCCACGGTGGAACGCCTGGGGCGCTCCATCGAAAGGGCCGGACAGGTCATCCCCCAAAATCGTGAACAAAGCAAGGGCGTTGCCATTCCCGTGCAAGCCAGGTCGAGGGGAGATGAGGAGACCCTGCAACTGGCTCTTGGGGAAAAGGAGGAAGAGCTTTTTCTCGAAGCCCTGCGCAAGGCATGGGATCGGAAACAATCAAGGCCCGTGGAGATCGAGAAGTTACCCATCAATCAGGATGGCAGACTCCTGCTTGTCCCCTACAGTCAGATCGTTTTCATCGAGGCGTACGAGGATTACAGCTATGTCCATACCTCCGGGGACAAGTTTCTGACTTCTTACCGGCTCAAGAATCTGGAAGAGCGCCTCAGAAGGCATCGTTTTTTCAGGGTTCATCGCAAATATCTGGTCAATCTGGAGATGGTCACCGAGATCGCTTCCATGCCCGGAAGCAATTTCATGCTCCGCACGGCAGGACGCAAGAAGATCGAATTACCCATCAGTCGCCGGCGTATCGGCGAGCTCAAACAGCTTCTCAATCTCTAGGCCCGCCTCTACATGTACCAACTCTCCGCGTGGGGGGATGATTTTGCCCCTTGCGCGGTTTTTTTGGGCCGGTGCGAGGTCACAGCCCTGCAGAAACGGACCGGGAAACCGGTCGTGCGCTCACTCTCATCGTCTCAATCAGCCCAACCGTTTACCCCAGACAGCCCACCTTTAGCCGATTATTCATCCACATGTCGGAAAAAATGAGCGACAAGCTCTTTCAATGATCGAGAATCCTCAGGCAAGCACCATCACGATCCGACAATTTCAATCTCCCCCCATTCACGAAGTGCCGATGTACGGGCACGACCCAAGGAGGATATCATGGAGCAAAACGGCGCACTGGACTCCCTGCTTCAGGAGGAACGCGTTTTCAGACCGCTGCCGCAGCTGGTCATCGAGGCCAACGTCAATCCCCAGGAATATGATGCCGCCATCAAGAATGGTGACGACGATTATCTGAGCTATTGGGAGGACGCCGCCAAGGAGTTGGACTGGTTCCGCAAATGGAACCAGGTTCTCGACGATTCCAACCCGCCATTCTACAGGTGGTTTCCAGGGGCCAAGTGCAATATCGTGTACAATGCCCTGGATCGGCACATCACAACGGCAAACAAGAACAAACTCGCTTTGATCTGGGAAGGCGAACCCGGCGACACTCAGAAGTTTACCTATTACGAACTCTACAGGGCCGTGAATCGTTTCGCCAATGCCCTGCGTTCGCTGGGGAGCAAGAAAGGGGATCGGGTTATCATCTATATGTCCCCCCTGCCTGAAACCATCATCGCCATGCTGGCCGTTGCCAAGATTGGAGCGGTTCACTGCATGGTCTTTGCCGGTTTTTCCGCCAAGGCCCTGCGCGAGAGGATCAACGATGCCCAGGCAAAGCTGGTCGTCACCGCGGATGGCTTCTATCGCAACGGTCGGCCCATCAATCTCAAGAAGATTATCGACGAGGCTGTGGAAGGCTGCGATTCCGTGGACACCGTGGTCGTGGTACACCGGGCCAACGTCCAGGTGGAGATGAACGAGCCCAGGGATCTGTGGTACGAGGCGCTGGTCCGTCAGGAGAGTCCCGAGTGTCCCACCGAGGTCATGGATGCCAACGACATGCTTTTCCTGTTGTACAGTTCCGGGACCACGGGGAAGCCCAAGGGGATCGTACACGGGCACGGCGGTTACATGGTCGGTGTCCACCGCAGCCTCAACTGGGTTTTCGACATCAAGCCCACGGACATTTTCTGCTGTACAGCGGACGTAGGGTGGATCACCGGGCACAGTTACGTGGCCTATGGCCCGCTCATGGCCGGGACGACCACGGTCCTTTACGAAGGTCACCCCCTGTACCCCCAGGCCGACCGCATGTGGGACGTGATCGCCAAGTACGGGGTGACCATCTTCTACACCGCCCCGACACTCATCCGTATGCTCATGCGTTTCGGTACCCAGTATCCCAAGATGCATGATCTGAGCACCCTTCGTCTGCTCGGTTCGGTGGGCGAGCCCATCAACCCCGAGGCATGGGTGTGGTTCTACAAGAATATCGGCCGGTCCGAATGTCCGATCATCGACACCTGGTGGCAGACCGAGACCGGGTCGTTCATCATCTGTCCCTTTCCCATCTCTCTGCTCAAACCCGGATCGGTGTACAAACCCCTGCCCGGTATCGAGGCCGACGTGGTCAACGAAAAGGGCGAATCCGTACCACCGGGCAAGGGCGGCCTGCTCATCCTGAGACGGCCCTGGCCGTCCATGCTTCTTGGGTTGTACAATGATCCCGATCGCTACAAGGAGGCCTATTGGAGTCAGATTCCGGGCGCCTATCTGGCCGGTGACGTGGCCCGCAGGGATGAAGACGGGTACATCTGGATACAGGGGCGTTCCGACGATGTCCTGAACATCGCCGGACACCGCATCAGTACGGCCGAACTGGAGAGCGCACTTGTGGCCGATACCATCAAGGGTGAGGTTGCCAAGGCTTTCGTCATCCTGAACGAGGACTTCAGCGATCCCGAAGATCCCGACGAGCTGCTCAAACGACTCAAGGGACACATTCGCAGGGAGCTCGGACCTGTCGCCGTGGTCAAGAGCATCGAGATCAGGGAAAAACTGCCCAAGACCCGCAGCGGCAAGATCATGCGCCGTATCCTCAAGGCCGAGGAGTTGGGCGAGGATGTGGGCGATACCTCCACGCTTGAAGACGATTGATTGTCGGGTGCTCCATTGCGGGCACGGCATCTGCATCGTATCGAAAGGCGGCCAATGGCCGCCTTTTTTCATGGGTTCCGTTCTTGAGTTTTTGAGGGAAAAGGGTACAAAGTTTTTGGTACGCGCGAACGGGCCCGGCCCTGTTGTTCTGATTTTCAATGATACCGGACAGGATGTGTGTGATGACCGATCCTCTTTTTCTTTTCGATCTCGGGAACACGAATATGAAGATCTCTCTTGCCTCCGCACAGGGGGTGGAGCAGAGTCTGGTCGTGCCGACCCGGGAGTATACGGCAGACTCGCTGGGGCTCATGTTGATCAATGCCTGCTCCTTCTTCAAGATCGGAGCGGACATGGTCCGGGCCTGGGTGGTTTCTTCGGTTGTCCCGCCCATGGACAGAGTGCTTGTTGCAGCGGGCGAACGTTTTTTTGGGTGCCCGATTTTTTTTGTTCCGGGCGACATTTCCCTGCCCATCGAGAATCGGTATGCCAGGCCGCAGGAGGTCGGGGCGGACCGGCTGGTTGCTGCGTATGCCGGGCGTCAATTGTTCCACGAGCGGACCCTCATTCTGGTGGATTTCGGCACGGCAACCACGTTTGATTGCGTCCAGGGCAATGCCTATCTCGGGGGGCTCATTTGCCCCGGCGTCCTCTCCTCGGTCCGGGCGTTGGGCACGAAAACAGCCAAACTGCCCCAGATCAGTCTGGAGACAACGGGCTCTGACGTCGAGGTGGGCAGGGATACGGCAACGAGTCTGAATCAGGGCATTGTCCACGGATTCGCGGCCATGCTCGAGGGGCTGACCGACCGCCTCAAGAAGAGCCTGGGCGACGAAGGGGCCCTGGTCGTGGCCACCGGAGGATTTGCCGACAAGATTGTGCCGGTGTGTTCGGGCATCGATCATGTTCAACCCGATCTGCTCATGCAGGGGTTGCGGATGGCGTATCGGGACATGATGCAGGATAAAGGATAAAGGATGTAGGATATTCGTAGGGGCAGGCCCCTGTGCCTGCCCTGATTGTGTTGTTTCGTGAAATCAAACCCTTCTACGAGGAGTGATGGCATGAGTTATATCGAGTCGGTATGGGCGAGGGAGATCCTGGATTCCCGGGGCAATCCCACGGTCGAGGTCGAAGTGGCCCTGGAATCGGGTGTTGTTGGTCGTGCTGCCGTTCCTTCGGGGGCTTCCACCGGAACCCGCGAGGCTTTGGAGCTTCGTGACGGCGACGAGACCCGCTACGGGGGCAAGGGCGTAAGTCAGGCGGTCAAGAACGTCATCCAGAAGATCGCTCCGGATGTGGAAGGCATGGATGCCAGGCGTCAGGTGGAACTGGATCAGCTGCTTATCGAACTGGACGGCACGGAAAACAAGAGTCGCCTCGGTGCCAATGCCATCCTCGGCGTGTCTCTGGCTGCGGCCAGGGCCATGGCCGGCCAGTTGAACATGCCCCTGTACCAGTATCTGGGCGGGGTGAATGCCAAGGTCATGCCCGTTCCCATGATGAATATCATCAATGGCGGAGTCCATGCTCCCAACAACCTGGATATCCAGGAGTTCATGATCATGCCGCTGGGTGCGGAAAATTTCACCCAGGCTCTGCGCATGGGGGCCGAGACCTTCCATGCCCTGAAAAAGATCCTGGCCGCCGACAAGCTGACCACGGCCGTGGGCGACGAGGGCGGATTCGCTCCCAATCTCAAGAGTCATGATCAGGCCTTCGAATACATCATCCGGGCCATCGAGGCCGCAGGATTCGAGCCGGGTAAGGACATCTCCCTGGCCATCGACGCGGCCGCTTCGGAATTCTTCAAGGACGGAAAGTACAATCTGGCCGGCGAGAACAAGGTCGTCTCAGCTCAGGAACTCATCGGCATGTACGACGAGTACACCAAGAAATATCCCCTGGTCTCCATCGAGGACGGCCTGGCCGAATCCGACTGGGAAGGCTGGCAGGACATGACCGACCAGCTCGACACCATCCAGATTGTCGGCGACGACATCTTTGTCACCAATCCCGGCATTCTGAGTCACGGGATCATCAACGGCGTGGCCAACTCCATCCTCATCAAACTGAATCAGATAGGTACCCTGACCGAGACCCTGGACACTATCGAGATGGCCAAGGAATCTTCCTATACCACAGTCATTTCCCACCGTTCCGGTGAGACCTCGGACAGCTTCATCGCCGATCTCTCCGTGGGAGTGAACGCCGGGCAGATCAAGTCCGGATCCCTGTGCCGCAGCGACCGGCTGGCCAAATACAACCAGCTGCTGCGTATCGAAGAGGAACTGGGGGATCAGGCCGTGTACTTCGGACCGGCCATGGCTGCGGAATGGTATGGTGATGACGACGAGGAAGAGGCATAGCACGATGATACTGCTCGACGGAAAAGCGACCGCCGCGGCTATCCGCAAGGAGCTCGGGGAAAAGGTCGGAAAACTCAAGGAAACAACCGGCAAGGTTCCCGGACTGGCCGTCATTCTGGTGGGTGAGGATCCTGCCTCATCCGTGTATGTACGCAATAAGGAACGGGCCTGCGCCGAAGCGGGTATCGTATCCAAGGGCTACAAGCTTCCGGCAACGACCTCCCAGGACGAACTGGAGGGGTTGATCCGTGAGCTCAATGAGGATGATTCGGTGCACGGCATTTTACTCCAGCTCCCTGTCCCCCGGGGACTGGACAGCGACCGGTGTCTCGAACTCATCGATCCGGACAAGGATGTGGACGGATTCCACCCAGTGAGTGTCGGCCGTCTGACCCTGGGCCTTCCGGGCTTCCAATCCTGTACCCCGGCCGGGGTGATGACGTTGCTGGATCGCTACGGTCTGGATGTCGGCGGCAAAAAGGCCGTGGTCATCGGCCGGAGCAATATCGTGGGCAAACCCCTGGCTCTGATGCTGTTGCAGCGCAATGCCACAGTGACCGTGTGTCACTCCCGCACGGCCGATCTGGCGGACGAGGTCCGTTCGGCCGATTTCGTGTTCGCCGCTGTGGGACGCCCCCACTTCGTGACCGAGGACATGGTCAAGGACGGAGCCGTTGTCGTGGATGTGGGCATCAACAGAACCGATGACGGTCTGGTCGGGGATTGCGATTTCAACGCACTGGAATCCAAAGTCGCTGCCATGACTCCGGTGCCCGGTGGTGTGGGACCCATGACCATCGCTCAATTGCTGATCAATACCGTGAGGTCGTTCGAGGACAAACAGGGGAGGTGAGGCGCTGTGAACGGCGTACTCGCGCAGAGGCGCAGAGGCGCGGAGGAAGGCGTTTTTGCCTCGCTTGCGATCCCGATGTGCACCGATCAGATCGTACCATAAAAAAAGGCCCGCTTGCGGGCCTTTTTTTATGGGCGAACATCATGATCATTCGATAATGATCCCGGCGTATCCCACCACCTGGTCATAATCACCGTTCCATGGGCTATCTGAAGTATGGGGTATCCGGCCCATTAATGACCATCCATTCTCTATATAAATATGCCGCAGGGGATATGTCCGGTAC
>CAYWJL010000003.1:23349-23664 GCA_964458145.1 uncultured Desulfovibrionales bacterium
CAGCTAGGCCTTGTGAGCCCCGAGGTGTCGCGCTGCCGTGAGGCCCACGGTCATGGGGAGGACCCCGCACATGGAAATCCTGTTCTCGCGGACTGTGGTGTACAGGCCGGTGGGGGAAAGGGACTGAATCTGGTCGATGGCCATGCCGTCGAGCTTTCTGGCTGCTGAAGCGGCAATGTAATGGCTCATATCCGAACTGACCACCAGGCTGACGGGTTTATCTGCTGCCCCGCTGTCCCTTGCCAGGCGCGCACCCACCTCCTGAAGCACGTCCGTTCTGGGATCGGCAATGGTTATAGACACCATGGACATTGC
>CAYWJL010000004.1:0-14335 GCA_964458145.1 uncultured Desulfovibrionales bacterium
GTTGCTTGGATGTTTCTAGATGTACCATATCAGTTGTTTGCGTGGATTGCGATTTTGCCGACTCCACTGCTTTTCACGATGTATTATCTCTTTCCAAATGAGGTGTCGATCGGTGAATCGAAGACGATTGCCCACGGAAGGGTGATGATACGCATGGGGGTACTTTTAAGCGGAATTATACCGTTTTTCCGAACGGTAGCGGATTTCAATTTTCTACAGGAAGGGCGCTACTATCTTATTGCTTCCCTACTGGCTCTACTGGCGGTAATTCAAGCGATCCTTTCCTCGCCGGAAACACGAATTCGAAAAAGCCAGTTAATCTTGAAATACATAAAGTGGTTAACTTAATCAGTCGAGTTAATCTACTGATTAACCTTCTTTGGTATGTTACCACAAGGTACATTTTTTAGCTGTTCACGATCACCAGCGATTGCCTTCTCAACCACAACCATTTTGGGATACGAAGTTTTGGGAACAGAACCGATTTCTTCCCGGTATCGCAGGTTTCCCGCTCGTGAAGGCCACCTCAAGACAGAGCCACTCCCCATACGCAGGCAATCAGGCCTGGTTCGACCTGGAGCTCCTGTGGTTTGTCGTGCTATGTGAGACGGATAAGGTTGATTTGAATTTTTTACATGAGGTTTATTTGTTCACTTGTAACTTGAAGTTTACCTGCTGCCATCACTCTTTTCCAGGAACCCGGGCAACGGGTACGGCATGAAAAATGACCTCCCGGGAAAAGCTCCGGAAATACATGGTCATAAGAATGTGGCTATGCCCCTGGCCCGTTTTTTGGGCAGTTTTGCCGGGGTTGACTGTCCACTGGTTAAGTTAATTTCTCGAGTTAATTCATCACGTTTTTTGGGACGGGTGTTAACTTAACTACGAACGGTTTATTTCTTGAAGTTAACCAGGCTTGCCTATCGGTTAACTTGATTTACCTGAGCTATCCCCTCCCCAAAAAGGGTCACCCCAAAAGCCTCAACCCGTGGTTGTGTGTTGCTCAGAGACCCGACAAGCCTCGTCGTTACCACACCAAAATTCTTTGGAAAGAGGAAATGCCGGGAATTGAACCGTGTACCTCCCGGGAGTGCGGGCGTCCCTCCCCCATTTGTTTCTCATGGCATCGAGTCACGACCGACTCACTATGCGTACATGACGAAGCGGGAGGGACGCCCGCACTCCCGGGCTTCTTGCCCCACGATGTGCCCACTTTTTTTGGGCCTCCCAATTGATCGCAGCGAACAACTATGCTGCAATGTAAAAACTTAATTTTTTACTTGCACTTCAGATTATGCCTGTTTGTTCATTTGTTACTTTATATTTCAAAAGCAACCTCCCGATGGTTTCCCTGGTCATCGGGGCAGGAGTGACTTTTTTCGCCTATGGCCTTGATTCGGCCCGGGAATACATGGTCATGGGGGGGCTGGCAGGATGTGTGCGGGGAGGGACGCCATCTAGCTGCGGCGTGAGGAATCGAGCTGAATAAATCGCAAGAGTGTCATCAAACAGACAGAATCGTCGGGTTCTCGTCCAGTTCCAGGATGGGAGAAAAGGTCAGGGTCACGGTGGTGCCCACGCCTTTCTGGCTCTGGAGGTCGATGGTTCCCCCGAATTCTTCCACCACCTTTCTGATCATGGGGAGCCCCAGGCCATATCCCTTGGATTTTGTGGAGTGAAAGGGACTGAATGCCATTTCGATCTCCTCTTCGGTCATGCCCACTCCGTTGTCGGCAATGGCCACAAAAACATTGTCTTCGGCAAGGCCGGTGGAAATATCGATTTCGGAACCATCGGGTGTGGCCTCCATGGCGTTCTTGAGAATGTTCAGGACACATTGCTTGAGCACGTCGATCTTCCCCTTGAGCCTGGGAATGCCCTCGTCGAGTTGGACATGAAAGGTGTGCCCTCGCAGATTGTACCCGATCTCGATCAGTTCGAGGGTCTCCTTGACCACCTCGTTCACATCGACTTCTCCGAGTTCCTTTTCGTCCCGCCGGGTGAAATTGAGAATGTTCTGGAGCACCGCATCGAGCTTGCCGGTCTCTTCCTCGATGATCCTGATTTTGGCTCGTTCCTTTTCGGAAAGATGGGGGGATTTGAGCAGTGATTTTGTGAACCCCCCGATGACGCACAGGGGATTGCGGATTTCATGGGCCAGATACATGGACATGGAGGCCATGATGGAGATCTTCTCCTTTTCCAGGGCCTGTTTTTCTTTGTGGGTCCGTGAGGTGATGTTCCTGCGCATGACCAGGACCTGTGCCAACTCTCCCTGGGCATTGAACACAGGGTAGGAATAAACACGGTAGTACAGAAGGTGGCCGTCTTCGCTGACACGGGTTATCAGGGATTCGGCCTTTTTTCTGGTGAACAGGGTGGTTGCTACCGGACAGTGCAGATCTCGCCGGCTGCAAAAGAGTTTCCCCCCGGGCAACGCCTGGGCATCCCAGCAATGTTTGCCGATGACCTCTTCCTTGCTCTTGCCTATCCTGTTGGAGACGTTGGCATTGAGATCCATGATCCGATAATCCTTGTCCAGCAGGAGGATATCCTCCCTGATGTTCCCGATGATCGCGTCCAGCAGGATTTTGCGGCGGTCCAGGTCCACCTTGCAGTGGGAGGCGGTCTGAAACATGTTGTGCAGCCCGCAGAAGAAAATGGACGTATCGTGATCCAGAAAGGAGACATGGTCGGGCAGGGTCTTGCGTATCTCTGAAGGTTTGAATTTGAATCCGGAAACATCGACCAGCAGATTGATATCCGGATGTTTGTCCAGCATGGTTTCCCAGGAGACGTACAGCGGAACTTCGAGGCTCTGGAGATAGGAGCGTTTTGTGGAGATTTCGTCCTGGACGGGCAGGGTGATGGCCACGGGGCGCAGGGGAGGAAGGTAATCCTGATATTCCTTGGAAGCGATGAGATCCAGAATGGTGGCGAATCCCGCACCCGTTCCAAGAAGGCCGATGCGAAATTCGAAATCTTCGATCTCCCACAGGCAGAAATCGTTTCTGGTGATACTGTTCGTTTTCAGCGTATCGGTCATGTTCAGAACCCTCGGATCAGGGACATGAATGCGGGCGAGGTAGCGTCATGGACGATGGTGATGGGACCAGGACACCCGGATGATCAATACATCCGTATGAGCTTTCTTGTATCTCCCGGAAGAGATAATTGCAAGAAACGGTCTCAATCTCATCGAGTACATGTCGGTGCGGATGCCGGGAGGAGGGACAGGAAGCCACATGAGGTCCGGGAGGGTGTTCTGTGGAACCTACTTTTTCTTGTTGTCCAGACGGTATTTGGTCACACCGGCCAGAATGCCGCACAGAAACCCGGTCAAAAGGGCGCGTAAGGGGTGCATGCCGAACCATCCTGCAATGAGACCGATGGAACCGCCCAGAAGAAGACCGCGCATGACCGCCTGACCGAGATCGTTGTTTTGCTGCATGATTGATTCCCATGAAGGTTAGAATTTCGGAAAGAATGTCCGGGAAGATCGGACAACGAAGGAGCACATATTCCTAGGTCATCGGGTTGCCGGTGTCCAGAAGGGCGAATGACAGGGCACGGCGCGCCGTGCCCCTACGCGATTTCCCGGTCTCCCCTCACAACCGTTCTTCCCCCAAAATCTTTTCGATATCCCCAATGATTTTCTCCCGGTACTGGGCAACCACCGTATCATTGGACATGATCATGTCCAGCTGCCTGGTGTGCATGAGCAGATACCCGAGGATGGTCAGCCGGGTTTCCAGAAAGGCCTGTTCGTAGTTGTCCATGCGTGCGAACATGGCGTCTTCCCGGACTTTGGTCTGGAAATCGTAGTGTTCCAGGATCTCCCCGATGAATTCGGCCCGTCTGACCTTTCGCTGGTAATCGGCTGCCCCTCCCTTGAACTGGAATCGCAGGTAATTCTCACGGACCCGTTCGCCCACAAGTCCTTCGATGCTCGTGAAATGGTAGCCGAAGCGTGACTGCAGGTTGCAGAAATGCTTGGAAATCATGAAATAATTGCGGTTGGTGAAATCCGAGGCAATGGCCGGGTTGAGGTGGGGGTTGGTGGCCGACTGCATCATCACGTTCATGAACCCCTTGCCGTCGAGACTGGGCGGTCCTTCCCAGGGGATGGCCACACATCCCTTCCAGATGGCCAGCATGGGGATGGAGGCGATGTTGTCCAGGTCCACGTATTTCCCGCGAACTTCCTCCTTGAAGCCGTCCTCCAGGTTGATGATCCACCACTGCATGGGCACTTTGGCCCTGAGCTGCTTGCTCGACCTGGGGGAGAAGACATTGGTTTTACCGAAGTCGAACATCTCCTGCACGGACTTTTCATGGGCGAAGCGGGTGATGTCATGATAGGTTTTGCAGGATGATGGTTTGAAATCCAGGGAGTCGGGATCGAGAAGGTGCAGGGGCAGGATGTGGCGGGAGGCGTTCTTGAGGGTATTGTAGACCGGGCTGCCCTGCATGAGGTTCTTGCTGGGCGTGCGGTCCTGGAGAAGGGGTTCGATCCTTCCGGGATATACGGTCCGACCGTCGGCATCCAGGGTGATTTCCTGGCCGTTTTTCAGGATGGTCGTGGCGTCGGTGACCCCGAAAAGGGCGGGTACATCGAACTCCCGGGCCACATTGGCCAGATGACCGGCCACGCTGCCGTGCTCGGTGATCACCCCCCGGGCCTTGCCCAGAACCGAGGCCCATTTGGGAAGAGAACGTGAAGACACCAGAATGGCATCCCGGGGAAAGAGGAGAATGTCCACGTCTTTCTGGACGATGAACACCTTGCCGCTGCTTACCCCTGTACTGGCCGTGGTTCCTGCGGAAAAAAGCGGGTCGACTCCCGGTGCAATCTTTTTGGAGACAGGCGATGCTGTCGAGGACACATGCTGTCTCAAGGGACGGCTCTGGAGGAGGAAAATCCGGTCTGTCGTATCGATGGACCATTCCACATCCTGGGGCTGACCATAGTGGGATTCAATGAGATCGGCCAACCGTGCCAGTCGGCCTGCTTCTTCGTCGGAAACCGACTGGAGGGAGCAGGTAGCCCCGTCCAGATCCTCGCGGCGGATGCCTTCGCCCTCGTCACAGGAGAGTTTTTCGGATTGGGAACGGATGTCCTTGCGGATGACATCGTAGGGGGCATTTTTCTCCACCACCAGCTGGTCCGTGGCCACGGAGCCGTCCACCACGGATTTGGCAAGCCCCCAGACCGAATTGATGTACACGTCCGTATCCCTGATATCCAGGGGATTTCTCGTGTACATGACCCCTCCGGCACGCGCCGGCACCATGACCATACACCCCACGCACATGGGAACGTCCTCGTCTCTGATTCCCAGGTTGTACCGATAGGTGAGTGCTCTGAGGGAGTACTTGCTGGCCACGATATCCTTGTAGGCCTGGAGGATGTTGTCCCGCTCCACGTTGAGTTCCGACCGGTACTGCCCTGCAAAGGAGGTGTCGGCCATGTCTTCGCCCAGGGCGCTGGATCGCAGGGATACCTTTTGCGGTCCACCGGAGATTTCACAAAGCCGGTCGTATGCCTCGAGGATGACGTCGCGCAATGCATCCGGAACAGATGCCTTGGCAATGAGCCCCTGAATCTGGGCGCTGACCTCGAACAGGCTGGCCGGTTTGACCTCCAGCTCACACGAACCGGACTCGTCTTCGTTCTGATCCCCGCTTTTTCCCATGGGCTCGATGGGAGTGGCCTGAATGAGACAATTGACCCTATCCTGCAGCCCCTGATGATTCATGAGCAGTTCATATCCGCGTGTGGTGACAACGAACCCCTCCGGAACTCGAAGTCGCAAGCGGTTTCTGAGTTCCCCGAGATTGGCCATCTTGCTCCCGACCTGATCGGCCGATTCCTTGGTGATTTCCTCAAAGGGGAGAATAATCCGATCCCCGGCAACAGGCCCGGCCGAGGTCAGATGGGTCGATACCTGGTGCTGGATCTCCGTGAAAACGGTCTTGAGCCCCTGATAGTCTGTGGCATTGAGCTCACAGAGATTGCGGATGATCCGGTAGACATTGGTGGAAACTGCCGTGCACCGCGATCTGATGAACGACATGCCGAAGGGCCGGTTGCCCTGCAGGGCCTCTTCCATGTCCGTCATCAGTTCCAGGGTTTTGTTGTTGGCCGCAAGCAGTTGTCTGAAGGCGTGATACCGGGCCTTGAACGCATGGGTCTGGGATTCCTCGTCCAGTGCATCCCGGGAGAGGTCTGATTTACGGGTAAAAAAACCGGCTATACGATGTTTCAATGCGGTCAAAGGTAGCATGGCAGTGGGGGTATGTGATTGAAGGATTTCAGAAATTCAAGAAACTCACAATGCTGGTTCTCAGGAAATGCGTATAACGAACAATATCCCCCCCTTCCAATTCCATGCCGTACGAAAAAGAATGGGGCGGGAATCGCCAAACAATGATCCAGCCAACTCCCCGGAATGCAAGCTCTCCGGTGCTCGCCTCACGGTCCTGCACATTTTCTGTCAGCTATTTTTACAGACTGTAAAAGCGCGGAAATGCCCGTGTCAGGGGATTTTCAGCCAGTATTTTTTGTGCTGTCAGGAACAGTATCTCCTGTCCTGCTTGGCGTCCAGCCTTCTCTCTCCTCTCCATCGTTCCCGCCTTTTTCACGGCGGCTGCTTCCGGCCGAATCATCGATTGCAGGGTGCTCAGCATGATTTTTCCGAAAGGTCGGCGCCATCTTCTGATTCGTAGAAAAATCATTTATTTCAAGGTGATATTTTTATTCAGGCTCTTGCGCCAAGGCTTTTATCACGCCATATTTCCTGGTTGGCATACCGGTTGCTGTTGGTGGAGCGAATTGTTCGGCTTTTCACAAACCACGTTCAGGCAGCACGGGATCGCTTCAGCATCATGGAAAACACCCAATTCAGAAAACTCGGAGCCAAGATAACGGGGCTCACCATGGGATTCTCGGTCATCCCGCTGCTGCTTCTGGGCGTCACCATCTACTACCAGTTCAGCGTGACCTACACGGCCAAGATCACCGAAAGTCTTTCCACCCTGGTGACCAACAAGGCCCGGGCTCTGGATCTCTTTCTGGATGAGAGAATCGCCCAGCTGAAAATCATTGCCGGAACCCAGTCCTATGCGAACATCAGTCAACCCGCCCATCTCGAAAGCATTCTCCGGATCATCCGGCAGGGATCGGAATCGTTCATCGATCTGGGGGTCATCGACCGGCAGGGCAACCATGTGGCGTATTGCGGTCCCTACAATCTCCAGGGGGTCAATTACAAGGACGAAAAATGGTTTCACCAGGTTCTGGCCAAAGGGGTGTATGTGAGCGACGTGTTCATGGGATTTCGGAAATTTCCCCACTTCATCATCGCGGTCATGCGCCGGGAAGGGGAAACCAGCTGGATACTCAGGGCGACCATCGACTCGGGGGTCTTTGAATCCCTGGTTCGTTCCATCCAGCAGGGAACCCATGGCGACGCCTACCTGGTCAATGCGGCCATGCAGTTTCAGACCACACCCCGCTTCGGCGAGACCCCTTCTCTCAAGAACGTTCTCGGCATTCCCTCCCGTTTTTCCGGTCCCAGAATCATTGAAAAATCCTCACATTCCCAAGAAATCCTTTTCGGCCTCCAATGGCTCCAGCGCAAGGATTGGCTGCTCATTGTCCGCGAGGATCCCAAAGAGGAACTCACCCCTCTGCTCCGGACCCAGCATTACGTGATCGCCACAGGTATCGTGGGCATGTTCATCATCCTTGTGGGTACGTTGATCCTCACCCGGCTCATGATCCGCCAGCTCATGCGCGCGGAACAGGAAAAAGCCATGCTCGATGAAAGTCTCATGCAGTCGAGCAAGATGGCGGCCCTCGGCAAAATGGCAGCCGGAGTTGCTCACGAGGTCAACAATCCCCTGGCCGTGATCAAGGAAAAGGCCGGCTGGATTCATGACCTGCTGGACGAGGAAGACGTCAAGGCCAGTGAAAATTTTCAGGAATTCCAGGATTCCGTGGACAAGATCGAAATCCATGTGGATCGGGCCAAGAAGGTCGTGCACCGGTTGCTGGGATTCGCCCGCAGAATGGAGCCGCTTCGCGAAAACGTGGATGTGAACGCGGTTCTGGAACAGACCCTCTCCTTTCTGGAAAACGAGGCCAAGTACCGCAACATCAGCATCACCACCCGCATGCAGCAGAACCTGCCGCGCATACTCAGTGACACCTCGCAGCTCCAGCAGGTTTTTCTCAATATCCTGAACAATGCCATCGACGCCATCGGCAAGGGCGGGGACATCACAATCAGTACCCAGGCCGATCTGCGTAAAAAGGAGATCCAGGTGGCCATTCAGGACAGCGGGCCGGGCATTCCCCGGGAGATAGAGAAAAAGATCTTCGACCCCTTTTTCACCACCAAGAATGTGGGCAAGGGGACAGGACTCGGCCTGGCCATCAGTTACAGCATCATTGAAAAACTCGGCGGAACCCTGCGTCTCGAACATGCCCCGGACAAGGGAGCCTCCTTCATCATAACCCTGCCCCTGACAGCTTTGGAAGGATAGCCATGGATGCCATTCGTGTACTCATAGTCGATGACGAGCCCGATCTGCTCGAAACCATGGTCAAGCGGTTGAACAAGCGGAAGCTTCGGGTCACGGGCATGCCCGACGGCGAAAAGGGGCTCGAGTATCTGCAGAACAACGAGACCGACGTGGTTGTCCTGGATGTGAAAATGCCCGGCAGGGACGGGTTGGAGATCCTCGAGGAGATCAGAAGGGCCTATCCTTCCACCGAGGTGATCATGCTCACCGGCCACGCATCGGTCCGTTCAGGCGAAAGGGGTATGGCTCTGGGGGCCTTCGACTACATGATGAAGCCCGTTTCCATTGACGAACTCCTGGAAAAGATCCGTCAGGCATGGATCAGGACCAGGAAGGGGAGCCGGTCGTGAACAGTGTCGAGCAGAGACTGCGCCTGCTTCTCGTGGACGACGAGGAGCCATTTCTGGAGAGCGCGTCCAAGGTGTTCCGGCGCAAGGGCGTCAGCGTCCAGACTGCGGTCAGGGGAGTGATTGCCCTTGAGGTCCTTGAGAAGAATCCCGTGGATGTTGTCATCCTGGATGTGAAAATGCCCGGACTCGGCGGCATTGAAACCCTGGAACGCATACGGGCCGGTTATCCCGACATCGCAGTGATCCTGCTTACGGGTCACGCAACCATGGAATCGGCCGCCCAGGGGATGCAGCATGGCGCGGCGGGCTACATGGTCAAACCCGTGGATCTGAACGAGTTGCTTGACAAGGCCAAAAAAGCCGCTGGTCACCCTTGATCATCTGACCGCGGCATTTGGATAGAGAAGACACCAATATTGTATCTTTACCACAGTACGACCAACAAGGAGGTAAATAATGGCAAAGAAAATCAAGGTGTTGATGGTTGATGACGAAGAGCGGTTCCGCTCGACAACATCAAAGATCCTGGAACGGAAAGGGTATGAGGTTTCCATGGCCGGGAGCGGAGAAGAGGCCCTGGATATCCTGAAAAAAACCACCCACGACGTGGTGGTCCTGGATATCAAGATGCCCGGGTTGAGCGGCGAGGAGGCCCTGCCCAAAATCAAGGAAATCGACGCGGACATTCAGGTGATCATGCTCACCGGGCACGGGGGTATGGAATCGGCCAAGAAGACCCTGGTCAAGGGGGCGTTCGATTATCTGAACAAGCCCTGCGACATCGATCTCTTGTCCGCCAAGATCAACGATGCGTACACGGCCGTGCATACGCGCATTCCCAGGGAAAAGAACGCAGCCGAGATCATGATCCCCATCGAGGACTATACGTCCGTCCAGGCCGACAGCACGGTCAGGGAAGGGATCGAGGTACTCAAGGATGCCTACGAGAAATTCTTGTCCACCGGCAAGATCATGGAAAGCGGTCACAGAGCCATCGCCGTGTTCGAAGGAAGCAAGGTCGTGGGCGTTCTGACCATGCAGAAACTTCTCGAAGCCATCCGGCCCGAGTATCTGTCCGCGCCCAAACCCTCCATGGCTGAATCCATGCAGTACTCCACCATGTTCTGGACCGGACTCTTCTCCACCCAGGTCAAGAAGCTCAAGGAGCGTAAAATCAGTGACGTCATGCGGGAATGTCCCCCCGCAGTCGCTGCGGACGCCAACCTCATGGAAGTGGCCGACACCATGTACTCCGAGGGTCGCAGACGCGTGGTCGTGGAAGAAAACGGCCGGGTCATCGGTGTGATCCGTGAGCAGGAACTCTTCTACGAAATTTCGAAAATCATCCTGGCATCATAACCTGACATTCCATTTTTCCATTCTCCATTTGAAAACCAAGTAGAGGTATATATGACACAGGAAAAGAAAAAGGCCACAGGATACGACAAGTATGTGGACTGGAAGATTTTCATCATTCCGGTTGCGCTCTTTTTCATCGTACTTGTCCTGCCGACTCCGAACAGTATGACCAAGGTCGGGACTCAGTACAAGGTCGGTCCCACCGCCGTCGTGAATATGTTGACCATGGAACTTTTTCAAAAAAACAGTTCCGATGTCGAACAATGGCAGCTTCTCACTGCACAGATGATGGAACAGAACATGCGCATGGGCGCTTTGACAAAGGCCCGTTTCATGAAAAGAAACGCCAAGTGGTGCAAGAAGTACAAGATCCCCTGCACCAGTTCCAATTTCAAAAAGGCCAATGCATTCATCAAGGATAACCTGGATGACGATCAGTACAAGAAGATCATGCAGAAGGCCTATGATTATCGCATCAACGTTCTTGATTACAACAAGTTATCTGACAAGGAAAAGAAGACGGCTGACAAGGGAATCTGGGCCATCAAGGTTTCCATCGCCATGATGGTCTTTGTCGTCCTCTGTTTTGTCACGGAATGTATCCCATTGCCTGCGGTCGCTTTCTGTATCGGTCTGATCCTGGTATTCTGCAACGTGGTCACCAGGAAGCAGGTGGCCATGCTCTACTGGTCCGACGCCTGCTGGTTCATCATGGGTAGCTTGATGTTCGCCGTGGCCTTCGTCAAGACGGGTGTGGACAAGCGCGTGTGCATGATGATGTTCAAGAAGCTGGCCGTACCCGATGTCAGGTGGATCACCCTGATCTTCTTTCTGATCATCACCCCGCTGGCCGCGTTCATCTCCGACCACGCCCTGGCGGCCATGTTCCTGCCCATTGGGATGCTCCTGTACCAGAACAGTCTGACCGAAGAGGTACCCGAGGACAAGGAACTGGCCAAGATGCTCATGATCGCCATTGCCATGGCCTGTAACATCGGTGGTCCCGGTGCCCCGTCAGGTGGTGCCCGGAACGTCATCATGATGACCTATCTGAATGACATGTTCGGTTTCGACATCGGCTACTTCCAGTGGGTCACCTACTGTTTTCCGTTCCTTATCGTCATGATCCCCATCACCTGGTTCATGGTCAACTGGCGTTTCAAGCCGCGCATCAAGTCCCTCAAGCCCGCCATGCAGCATCTTGAAAAAGAAATCGGCAAGATGGGCAATTGGAACAAGCAGCAGATCTGGGCAGTGATTATCTTCGTGATCATGGTATTCGGATGGTTCACGGAAAAGATCTTCTACAACATGGGTATCTATCCCGTTCGTCTGGGAATCGGTGTCATCGCGGTTGCCGGTGCCGTGGCCTACATCATGGCCGGTGTCGTCAACTGGCGTGATTACCACACCGGCGTGGACTGGGGTGTTGTCTGGCTGTACGCAGGAGCGATCATTTTCGGTCGAACCCTGGACCAGACAGGGGCCGCCTACTGGCTGGCCAGTTCAGTCATCGATTTCCTGGCTCCCTTCGGCATGGACAAGGGGCTGCCCCTCATGGCTACGGCCAATGCTCTGACCGCCATCCTGACCAACCTCATGGCAGATGGTCCCGCAGCAGCGGCTGTCGGTCCCATCACCCTGAACATGGCCGGTCTGGTCCATCCGGGCACGACCTTCCTGCCCTTCATGGCCATGAGTACGGCTGTGGCATCGTCCTTTGCCTACTGTCTGATCATCGGCACGCCTCCCAACGCCATTGTGTATGCCAGTGGCTACCTGGAGCCCAAGGACTATCTGCGCGTGGGTATCCCCATGTGGTTTATCGCCAATATCGTCATCCTGCTGTGCACCGCCGTACTTTGGGGCGTCATGGGATTTCCGGGATTGCCGGGATTCTAAAGCCGGCTGGTAAGCTCATGAGCTGATAAGCTGGTGAGCGCAAGCAAAACTCAAACCTGTTCCCTGCGGGGGGAAGTTACCCCCGCAGAGGACAGTTCTGAACCATGAGGTCGAGCCCTGTCGCCATAGAGAAGCGAGGGCGACAGGATTCACCCTCCTGATTCAGGAACAATCAACAAAGGATGGTCATCATGAACGAAGATTCCAGAAAACAGGTTGTCCAGAAGGGCAGTGTGACCTATTTTACCAAAAATTTCGAACGGACCCTTTTATTCATCATGACTTTGATCATGCTGGGTTGGGGGATCGGGGAAAAACTCATCGCCTATCTGGCCAAATAATCCAAACTCCTTCTTTCACCAGGGAGCAATCATGACTACAGAAACACTCGACGCACAGGAAATGAAACACCTGGTTGTCGGTACCGAACCTCCCAGGCAGACCTATTTCCAGACCATCGTCGCCCTGATCACGTCCCCACGCATCTTCTTCACCGACCTGGACCAGGACACCGGCTATAAGAAACCCCTGGTTTTTCTGACCATTTCAGGGGTTTTCTGGGCAAGTCTGCGCTATGTCTATTTTTCCGACCATTCCCTGTTCCAGGCCCTCACTCTGCCCATCAACGCCATGGGCATGCCCTTTGTCCTTGCCGCATTCACCTTCATGACCATGGGGCTCTTCTTTGGAAGAATGGCCTCGTACAGGCATATCGTCATCATCTATGCCTATGCCACCGGCGTGACCATGATGGTCTCCTGGCTGCCGACCACGGAAGTGTTCACTGAACCCTGGCGTTTCCTGCTGGGGGCGGTGGGGCTGGGCAAATGGTGTGCTTGCAAATGGATGCAGGCCATAACCGCCATTGTTCTGGGTGTGGTCATCCTGCTTGTCATGCTCGCGTCCATGAGTCCGGTGCTTGTTTTTCTGCGGCAATTTATCGTCTAACCTCAAGGACGTTACACGACCATGGAAGAACGATACTACACGACATTGCGCAAACAGATTCTCAGTGGGATGATCCTCGTTCCGGTGATCCCCTTCCTGCTGATCATCGGGGTCGGGTATTATTATTTTTCCACGTCCATCAAGGACAACACCGTGGCCTCCATGCAGCGGATCGTCCGCGATCATCGGGAGATGGTCACCTCCTTTCTCAAGGAACGCAGGGCGGATCTGACTTTTGTGCTGGCCGAACACGGTTTTGGCGAACTGAAGGATCCCGGGACGCTGGCAACGGTTTTCGAACATCTGCAGAAGGAATCACCCACCTTTGTGGACCTGGGCATTTTCGATTCCCGGGGAGTCCATGTGGCCTATGTGGGTCCGTACAAGTTGAGCGGCAAGGTGTACAATGATGCCCTTTGGTTCAAGGAGGTCCTGGCCAAGGGCTGGTATCAGAGTGATGTGTTTCTGGGATTCCGGAACATTCCCCATTTCGTCATCGCCCTTTCCGGGAACTATGAAGGGCGTTCCTGGGTCATCCGGGCGACCATCGATACCTATCGGTTCAGCGAGATCGTGGAAAAGATCCGCATCGGAAGGACCGGGGAAGCATATATTGTCAACAAGGACGGAGTGTTCCAGACACGGCGCCGATCGGGGGGAGGATTTCTCGAACAGGACGGTGAAGACCTGGAGTATCCTGATCGCCCGGGCGAAATCCGTACCTATGTTGAGGAAGACCGCAAGGGGATGACCTATCTCTACGCAACCACCTGGATCATCCCCCACAAATGGCTGCTTGTGGTGAGGCAGGACAAGAATGACGCCTTTGCCGCATTCAACCGGGCGGCATGGCTCAGTCTGATCATCGCGGTTGTCAGCGGTATCGGCATGGTTTTCCTGGCTTTCGTCCTGAGCGGACGCATCGAAAAACAACTCAGGATCACGGACAAGGAAAAGGAGTCCCTGCAGGATCAGCTGGTGCGTGCCACCCGCTTGGCCGAACTGGGAGAAATGGCCGCGGGATTCGCCCACGAGATCAATAACCCCCTGCAGGTCATGAAGAGCGATCATGCCTACATCGAGCTGATCCTGGACGACATGAAGAAGAAGGGGGATTTCAGGGAAGGAGAGGACAGTCGGGAGATCGAGAATTCCCTGGTTCAGATCAAGAAGCAGATAGGGAGATG
>CAYWJL010000004.1:14345-23075 GCA_964458145.1 uncultured Desulfovibrionales bacterium
CCTGAGTTTCGGTCGCCAGGGCAAGCCCGAATACAAGGATATCGATCTGAATACCTTCATACCCGAAGTCGTGTCCATGATCGAGAAGAAGGCCACGGTGAACGGGATCGAACTGACCTGCGAATTGCCGGAAAAGTCGCTGAACATCTACGCAGATCCAGGGCATATCCAGCAGGTAGTGCTCAATCTTTTCAACAATGCCATCTATGCCATCGTGGAACACCACGGCAGCCAAGGGGGCAAGCTCGGCATAGCGGGGACCCATACTCCCGAAGGACTCGTGGAGATCAGGGTTCAGGATAACGGCGGGGGCATCAGCCCGGAAAATCAGAAAAAGATCTTTTCCCCCTTCTTCACCACCAAACCCGTCGGCAAGGGCACAGGCCTCGGCCTGTCCGTATGTTTCGGCCTTGTTGAAAACATGGGCGGAACCATGGAAGTCAGCAGCCGACAGGGCGCAGGAACCACGTTTACCCTCAGGTTTCCCTCGCGGTAATACCGCACGCGCCTCCCTCCCAAAGAGGGAAACCTATGTAATGCCCACCAGGATACCCATCCGTCCTGGTGGGTTTTTTTGTGGGGTGGACGAAGTGGACTGAAGTGGACGGAGAGGACGGAGTGGACGGAGAGGAGGAAGGGAAGCTGACAGGACATTGGACATCGTTTTTTTAGCTGACCGGCAGGATATGGAAGAGGCAGGTTCGGTCCTGGGGGGCTACGTAGCCGTTTTCCAGGTCCACGAACCAGGATTGGGTGAAGGTGCGGGTGTCTGCGGTCCAGAACCATTTTTTGTCGGCGTCAAAAATCGTGGGCGTGCACAGATCTTCCGGGTTGGTTTTGGGTTGGATCAGGGTGATCAGTTCTTCCACGGTGGGAAGCCGCCAGGGGGTGGTCGATGGGGGGGCATTCTGATTGAGTCGTTCGAGATAGGCCCGGGCTTCGTCCCAGGTCAGGGGGAATGGGGAGGGGGACTCGGCCCAGGTGAGTCCGGTTGCCCTGTCGTGCCAGCCTGAGGGGATCTGATCGAAATGGTTGACGACATGATGCAGGGGGCGTGCGAGTTCGTCCACGTGAAAAATGGTGTTCGCAGACACGGGGCCGGTCCGGATGGGCTCGGAGCGCAGCTCTTCGTACTGATCGGCGTTGCTGATGGGTTGGGGATCGGGCACCAGACGACATACTGCCTCTTGGCTTTCCTCCCATATCCGGCGGAGTTTTTCGAGAGCCGTTTGCATCTCCAGGGCCGAGTCGAAACGTTTTTCCGGTTTGTGATGCAGACATCTTGAGAAAAAATCGTCCCATTCATTGTCCAGCAAAAGGCCGCCGAGCTCCCGGTCCTCGGGTTGCATGAGCAATCGCCCCGTGAGCATGCGGAAGATGACCATGCCTGCCGAATAGATGTCCGAGCGTTGATCGGCCGTTGCAGGATCCTTTTCCTGTTCCGGGGCCGTGTAATAGGGGGACCCGATCTTCAGGTTGGACGGGCCGTCGTGGTGATCTTCTCCTCTAAGTCGGGAGAGTCCGAAGTCGATGAGTTTGATCCGGTCCTGACCCGTGACCATCATGTTGAAGGGTTTGATGTCCCTGTGGATGATCCCGGCATGGTGGAGTCTGGCCAGGGCATCCAGCATGTCATGCCCGTATCTGAACACCCGCGAAGGACCAAGGGGACGGCTGGGATCTTCCACAAGGTAGGTTTCCCCGATGATGGTTCCCAGGTTCTGGCAGAAATATTCCATGACCATGAACAGACGGCCCTTGTGATCCCGGCCCGTGTCCCAGACCGAGGCGATGTTGGGATGGGAGAGGTGGCCCATGATCCTGGCCTCATGGATGAATTGCCGTTCGACTTCCTCCCGGCCCATGAGATCCTCGAGCATGTCGTTGGGGTCCAACAATTTGAGGGCCATGATCTTGCCCAGTTCAGGGCGGAGCACCTTGTACACCCGGCCCATGCCGCCGCGGCCCAGAAGGCCGATGATCTGATATTTTTCGATGTATTTCATGACAAAAAAAAAGATGAAAGACGTTTTCGCGCAGAGGCGCAGAGACGCGGAGGAAAGGCTTTTTTTTCCGGCTTTGCCGGAAATGGAGGCAGGAATATGTGGTAAAATTATCGTACAAACAATAATCCGGTTACCATCCCTGTGCACTCTATATACCATCACTCCAAAAGACGTTCCCCGTAATACTCCGGAAATCCCAGTTCCCTGATCTTGGCCGCTGTTTTCTTCGCATCATAGGAAACAAAGCAGACCTCGATGGTATTTTTCGGCTTGTCCCATATCACATATTTGGCACTCCTGTCTCTGTCACGGGGCTGGCCCACACTCCCGACATTGACGATACATTGCTCGAAATCCAGCGAAACCGTCCCCTGGTCGAGCGTGAAGGACTCGACCTCTCCGTTGTTCAGCCCTTGCAGAACGAGTTCATGAGTATGTCCCACAAAGGCAGGGCTATGGGTCAGGCCGGCCAACCGTCTGGCAAGGGTTTTACCGTATATCTGGTACAGATACACAAACGGAGATTTCGGGGGGAAGCCGTGCACGAACAGGGCGTCGTCCACGATGAGATTCCTGGGCAGGGTGGCCAGAAAATCCTTTGATTCCCGGGAAAGCATCTCCCGCATGCGCAATACATTGGTTCTTGTCTTGGGGTTGAACCAGGACAGGGATTTGTCGTGCAGCACACCCATTTCATGGTTGCCCACCACCGAGGGGATGGAACGCTTGCGAAAGAGCCGGACAACCTCTTCGGGATCGGGACCATATCCCACCAGATCGCCCAGACAGACGATTCGGGTGATGCCGCGTCGGTCAATGTGGGCGAGTACCGCCTCGAACGCCTCGAGATTGGCGTGGATATCGGAAATGACTGCCAGTGTCATGGTCCGGCTACTCCAACGTCACGGGTGTTTGAAATCCTTCGGGCTTGATGGCCAGGACCGAACAGTCGATTTCCTGAAGGACCTTTTCCGCTGTATTGCCGATGAAAAAGCCGGCGATACCTGTGCGGCAGACCGTCCCCATGACAACCAGATCGATGTTTTCCTCTTTGGCCTTCCTGGGGATGCGATTTCCGGCCCTTCCCTTGATAAGATGGATATGCGGGGTGATGCCCCGGAGATCCTGTTCGTTCAGAACGCTTTCCAGCCTGCGTGCATGCTCGTCACGCATCTCCTCGATGAGACTGTCCACGGTCTCGTCGGCGAATTCCTGCCGGGCCCGCAAGGTGCCTTCCATGGGCAGTCGCCAGCAATGGATCACATGGAGCTCGCTCTGCTCGTCATGGGCAATGGACGCCGAGAGATCCAGAATTTTACTGTTCAGTCCGTGTCGTGTGGGATCCACGGGATCCGGGTCCACCGCGGCCATGACCTTGGAATAGGTTGCACCTTTGGTGGGTTTTTCCACCCACACAGCACACGGGCATTTTCGCAACAGATGCATGGCCGTGCTTCCGAAGAGGGCGGTTCGGGGAAACCCGTCTTCTTCGGCCGTTGTCATGACCAGATCGTGGTCAGCCCGCAGAACCTGACGGATGATCTCCAGAAACGGGGAACCGAACAAGAATCGTCCATGGACATCGAGCCCTTCCTGTTTGAGGGGATCGATGAGAGTGTTCATGGTTTTTTGGAACTCTGCTGCCGCCAGCTCGCTGATGTCGATGCGGTAGCTCGCGTTGAGCCGCGCAAGGATCTTCTCCGGAACCTTGGGCAGCACCCGGACCATGGTCAGGCGACCCTTGTTGGCCCGGATGATGGTCGTGGCTTTTTCCAGGATCTTTGCATCGTCATTCTCAGTAAGTACGAGAAGGATGTTTTTGAATCGCTTCATGGTCTACTCCGTTTCCATGGCCTGTATGTACGCGAGGAGTTCCTTGCCCGCCCGGCGGGCACCGATGATATTCCTGGCACATGGGCCCAGCCCCAGCTCGGCAAGGGGACCGGTGACAAAGATGTTTTTACCCCAGAGAATGTTGCGCTCCAGTACCGGATACCCGCAGGATGCCGTGGGCATGTCGTGTTCGTTGATCAGTTTGTCGATCATGTCGCCACCTGGTCGGGATTCCTCGAACCCCGTGGCCAGAACGAGCTGGTCGCATTCCAGGGTCTTGTCCCGCCCGGTGAGTACGATGGACCCGTCACGCAACCATGATTTGGCGATATTGGCCTGGATGAATCGAAGCCTTCCCTTGGCCACTTCCTTGTTCAGCTCCGTGCGGATCTCCTGGGGAACGGAACCTCGATTGCGGGCCTGTCGGATCATCTCCCGTCGCTCGGAATAGGGGGTACGGTTGAAACCCTGCAGACATTTGGGCCCGACCCAGCAGGGATCGAAATCAAGATCGTGGGGGCGGATGGTGTGGCGTGAACACAGGGTGACCGTGCCTGTATGGTCACGACTGAGAGCCAGGGCCAGCTGGACAGCCGTGATCCCTCCTCCGACAACCATGGTGTGGCCGGCATCGGGCAGGGCCGTGCGCTGGAACTGGGGATCAAAGACATGATGCACGGACGAGGATTCGTCCAACAGATTCGTGGCCCAGGATGGCCGGCAGGGTTGATCGGAATTGCCCAGACACAGCAAGAGATGTCGGGTGGAGAAGTCGCCGGCCGTTGTGGTGACCAGGATGTGATCGTCTGACGGGGTGATCGATGTGGCCCGTCCGATGATCCTGAGCGCATCGAGCTTGTTTTTCCGGATCACATGATCGCAATGATCGTTGAACAGGGAAAGGGCCGGACGGTAGTAGTTGGGAATGAACGGAGGATCGATCTCTCCCTTCCAGGTTTTGGAAAAATGATACAGGGAAAGGATGGGGATATCCAGATTGTGCACCGAAGGAGAACGCAGATACTCCATACCGCAATTGGCCGTGTTCTGACGCCATCGATGCAGAGGGTGTTCAAAGGGATCGATGATACGGATCTGTTGGTGATCCACCCCGGCTTCCCGGATAAGAACATTGGCCATGTAGGTGCCGTGGATGCCTCCGCCGATGATCAGCCAATCGAGCATATCGGTTCCTCCTCTAATCCCATAGAGCTGTTTTCACGGACACGACTTCCAGATCCCACGAAGGCGGTCGTTCCGGATCCATTCCGGGAACGGAAACCTTCTGGATGATCTCCTTGTGCTCACCCGGACCTATTCGACTGACGACGGTGAAATCCTGAATTCCCAGAATCTCCGGGACGGCAGCACTGGCTTGATCAGCTTCCTTGTGAACCGTCAGTCGCAGATTCACTTCCTTGATCGTACCTTTGGAGGCGTTGTTCACGATTCTTCCCTTGAGAAAAAGCTGCAGGGTCGTGTCCATGCGAAAGTCCTCGAGTTCCACCTCCAGCGGAGTGATCGCGGTCGAGGTACGGGTGTCCACATACCGATTACCCTCATAGACCAGAACGCCGATGATTCCAATACTCAGGGCATAGACAAGGAAAAATTTCTTGAATTTGGACGGCTTCAGAAAAATCGCGATGAGCAGAAGAATGATCAAAATGACGATGACACGCATGGTTGTCCTTTATCCGTTAACCCTTGAAATGTAACCCGTAAAACCGGTAATCCCATACTTCTTCATGAACCCGACCGGGTTGTACGACTCCTTGGCCTTGCGCAGTCCCGGGTCGTCCAGGTCCTGCTCCCTGTTGACGATGGATTTGTCGCAACAGGAATGCTTGAGAAAAAGCTGGTTCATGGCCTGGTAGATGCCCTTGTAGTTGGGGCAGCCCTTTTCGAAATGAATGATCATCTGATCGTTGGGAGCGAGCTCGGCAATGGTATAGGCGATCATCTTGCCGTCGGCCACGATTCCGGCTCCCAGGATGTGTTCCAACCGGTCCCAGTCGCGCATGACCTTGACGATGGCCCGGTTCTCCTTGTCCAGGGTGGAATCGGATTCCGCGTTTTTCCACAGAAACCATTCTGTCTGCAAGGTCAGGGCCATCTCGATCTCTTCGGCCGTCAGAGAAACATACTCGTAGTCATGATTTTTGACAAACTGGTTCACCAGGTTTTTTTTCTTGTGGAACTTGCGGCCGGCAAGTTCAATGAGTTCAGGGATGGAATAGAGATAGTCCCATTGTCCCCGGACCTCGTCGACCTCGATCTCGGGCCAGTGATCTCGAAGAATATCCTTGAGCCGTTCCGGAACCCTGACCATTGCGGGATGTCCGGTTACACGTTCCCGGTATGCCTTCCAGTCCAGTGATTCCCAGTTTCCTACAGGTGCCCAGAGACAGGGGGACGGCCGGGTCTGTCTGATGAACACGGCATCCGGAGTGAAAGCCCAGGAAAGGCCGTATTCTTCCTGCCAGCCCCAGAGATTGATGAAGCTGTAATCCGAGGTGATCTGCGGGCATTGTTCCAGAAAGGCGAGATAGTTCGATTGTTCATTCAGGGAAATGGGAGAAAAATCCAAGTTCAAAGCGTATTCCTTTTTGCTGATGGTGGAGTCTCGGTCGGTTGATCGAGACAAGAACGACGACGTTCGTTTGGGAGGAAAAGGGCGGCATTTTGGCGTATGCCGCCGTACGCTCTTTTTTATACCTGCCTCAATTGATACAAAGATTACATGGAATTGTCCATCATCGGTGGAGACTTGATGATCGGTTCATTGTTCTGGAAATGTGTAAGACATTTCATGTTGCAGTATGTATTGCGATGGTATTTTGTTTTTTTTTTGTGATGTGTCTTGCAATTTAGATTTAGAAGTGTATAATAATTCACAAATTTTATGTTTATATCTTTGTTTGGCGGGCAAAACTTTTTATTTGCATATCGGCATATCGTATGCTTGTAGATATCTGCGTGTGTTGATCGTGCAACATAACTAGAAAAAGGAGTGATGCAGTGAAAACATCCAAATGGGCCCTGGTCATGCTTGCGGTCACTGGGTGTCTTTGCTTCCTGGTTCTCGGGAACCATCAGGCACGGACCGCAGAAGCCGAAAGTCAATGCGTTCTTTGTCACACGAATCCGGTCAAATTGATCAAGATAACCCGGGAGATTGCCAAAAACCGTCCGCCTGAAGAAGGAACGAAAAGCAAGGGAGAAGGATGAGGCGGTGCCGTGGAGCAGTTGGCTCCGCACGAAAAGATCTACGTGGACGAGGCATTTTTCGAAGACGAGAATCATGGGGAGATAGGCTGTCAGGAATGTCATGGTGGTAATCCTGACGATCCAGACTGGCAGACCGCGCATAAGGGTGTCACCAAAGACCCGACATTCCCCGATCCCTCCAAGACCTGTGGGGAGTGCCATGAGGAAATTACCGAGAGCAACGGATGCAATCTCCATGTGAACCTGGCCTCCATTCGCAAGACTCTCAAAGAGCGGTGTGACCCTTCGTGTGCCGTATGCGCGAAGATGGAAAAGGCCCGGGAGAAGCATTGTTCGTCGTGTCACAGCAGCTGCGGCCAATGTCATGTGAGTCGTCCCGAGTCCGTCAAGGGAGGATTGCTTGAAGGACATGTCTTCAAAAAACGTCCGCCCATGCAGCAGGTTTGTACGGCATGTCACGGTAGTCGCATAGGCAACGAGTTTCTTGGATTGAACAAGGACATTCCCTGCGATATCCATAAGCAGAAGTACTTCAAATGCAGCAAATGTCACACTGCCTGCGAAATGCATGGTCAAGACAAGAATTGCTGCAGCCGATATCATGTTGAGAATGGTCCCAAATGCCTGAAATGTCATGAAGACATCTATGCAGATGATGCACCCAATCTCGAAACACATGAAACCCATCAGGATCTATTGAGTTGTCAGGTTTGTCACTCGATGCCGTATAAAAATTGCTATAGCTGTCATGTGGCAACCGATCAAAAGGGCAAACCATATTTCAAGACAAAAGATTCAACGCTTAGCTTCAAGATCGGCATTAATCCCATGCAGTCGGCGTCCAGACCGGAGCGGTACGTGACAGTTCGACATGTTCCAGCGGACAAACACAGTTTTGATCATTATTGTTGTAACGCACTGACACAGTTCGATTCACTACCTACGTGGAAACTGACAACTCCTCACAATATCAGGCGTCAGACTCCACAGAACAAACAATGCAACAATTGTCACGGAAACAAGGAAATCTTTTTGCTCAAGTCGGATGTGAGCCCCCAGGAATTGGATGCCAACATGGACGTCATCGTGCCTTTGGCTTCAATACCCTCTGAAATAGACGAATAATGTATTCTCAATGAATGTTGTGATCCACCAAACTGGTAAGGAGACGTACGATGAAGAGACGTGCACTGGCGATTGTGATTGGACTTTGTTTGGCTTTTTTCATGGGTGGACAGTGTCTGGCAAAGGATATGACCGCTGCCGACTACAAAAATGAAGCAAAAAAAGTTATCAAGGAAGTATCGGTGCAGGATGCCAAGAATATGCTTGACAAGGGAGGATGCCTCTTTCTGGATTGCCGTACCGCCAAGGAGTACAAAATGGGTCATATTCCAGGTGCTGTTTTGCTCCAGCGCGGGCTGATCGAATTTTACATGGCCAAAAAAGTGACCGATGACAAAAATGCAAAGATCGTTGTCTATTGTAAATCCGGAGGACGGAGTTGTTGCGCCACAAAAACCCTCACGGAAATGGGGTACAAGGATGCGTTGAGCATGGATGGCGGCTGGAAAGCCTGGATGGCAGCCGGATACCCCATCGACTAGCTTGGGGGGTACCGCCCGGTTTGGCATGTGATTCCTGTCGGCAGTGATCATCA
>CAYWJL010000005.1:0-2194 GCA_964458145.1 uncultured Desulfovibrionales bacterium
GGCATGACCGACCTCTGCGGAAAGAGCATTCAGCACGGCAAAGGCGGCTATTGCGTCGCCATATTTGATCCCGAAAGCAAAAATCCTTGCTCGTTTTGGTTTCTGAATGGATGGCTACCGCAAGCCTGCATCCCCTTTTCCAGACTTCAAGATTTTCAAACCCATGACATGATTTTTCCATTGTCCTGCCTTTTCACGTTTACGTCATAAGCTCAGGCGTAAAGAAATCCGTTATAAACGCAGAATGCCAAACAATGTTTTTACAGCCCCTCCCGGGGGCCTGCAAAAACGGGCGATTCCTGAATCGCCCCTACAAAATTTTGGCGATAGATATTTCTAGACGTACCCTCCTATCTGGGACTCGCAACCGCTGTCCATCCTGCGCACTGTGCACTGCGTACTGCGCACTTTTTTCTACAACTCCGTCCTCTGTTCCGGAATTTCCAGCCTGAACGTCGTCTCTTCCCCATTCGTCGTAAGATCCACCCGCCATCCCGCCTGATGGGCGAAGAATTTGACCATGGGGAGGCCCAGGCCGAGGTGGTCGGGTTTGTTGGTTGCGGCTTCTTCCCAGGGGTTTAGAGCATCGGGAAAGGTTGTCGGGGAGGTCAGGGTGAATGATGCTCCCTTTTCGTGAGGCGCGAATTCCATGTGCATGTGGTGCTGGCCGCCCGGGTCTTTGATTTTGCAAGCCTCGATGGCGTTTTTCAGGGATTCGTCAACGGCCAGGGTGAGGATGATCGGCGGGAGCCGGAGGGTGGGGATGGTGTCGGGGCAGACGATGTCTTTGACGACTTTGTGCTTGTAAAACAGGTTGTTGGTCCAGAAGCGGTCCACCCAATCCATGAACTGGCGGACATCTATCATGGTCACAGCTTCGTCGGTGAAAAAACTGAATTGCTCGTTGTCGCGGAGTATTTCCGCCAGTTTGCCCACGGCCTGGCTCAGGCGGGTGCATTTGGGGAGGAGTTCGGCGGCCTGCATGTCTGGCTGCCGGTTGATCTTCCCCTGGAAGAGTTCGAGCTGCATTTCAAGAACATGGCAGAAGTTGTTCGCATTGTGGGTCATGCCGGGAAGTTGCCTGCCGGCGTTGGCAAAAAGATAGGTTCGTGCCAGGTTCATCCAGTCTTCGTAGGTTCTGCTCATAGTCGTTCTCCCCGGATCATTTCGCGTTGTTCCCTGAATACATAGTGGATGATGGCTTCCCGGTCGTTGTCGCGGATGGAGGTGAACTCCAGAACCCGGACATCGGTTCCGCTGACGGTTTGTTCCTGCCGGGTGATGACCCCGACTGCGTTGACCAGATAGAGGGGAAACCGTGACAAGGTGATCACCAGTTCCAGATGATCGCCCATGCGAAGGTCATGGTTTGCCGAGAATTGGACTCCTGCTCCGCTTATCTGGGAGATGGTCGCAGTGATGGGGTATTCGTTCTGTATGGATGTCTGGTGCAAAAGCCCGAGGATGGTATCGAGCTTGGCGTTCATGGATTCGAGATAGTCGAGGAGCGGGGTCGGGATGGAGGTCTGCTGCAATTCGTCCCGTAGGTGATGGATACCCTGGCTGAAGCCGCCCCGAAGCCCGGGTTGGGCCGAGGGAGAAGATACCTTGCGCATGAAGGCCTGCAGGGAAGTGTCGATGCGGGTGTAGGTTCTTCGTTCGGTTTCCATGGGTGCTCCGGGGGGTAAAAAATGATATAGGATATAAGATAGATGATATAAGATATCTCAGGAGTGCGAAGTCTATAGTGTACTCGATGCCGTTATGACTCTTTTATGTTTTGTAGAACGTTGATGCGCTCAGGACATGCTATTATCCTGTATCCTATATCCTATATCCTATATCTTTTTTTTTATATCCGCCTCTAGCTTTGCTAAAATCCGTTTTCCTCCACCTCCACATGCATGGCCTGATCCGGGCAGATGCGGGTGCATTGGCCGCAGGCCGTGCATTTGTCGCAGTCGAATTCCACCCGTCTGGTCTCCGGATCGAGGTGCAGGGCGTGGGTGGGGCACAGGGCCGTGCACACGCCGCAATGCAGGCAGGATTCTTCATCTCTGGAGATCTGCTGGGCGACCGGGGTGACCGTGATGTCGTGTTCCTGGAGGTAGGTGATTCCCTGGTTGTAGTCCTCCTCCTTGCCCGAGAGTTCCAAAACCATGTGGCCTTCATGCCGGGGGTTGATCCTGGCCTT
>CAYWJL010000005.1:2204-11070 GCA_964458145.1 uncultured Desulfovibrionales bacterium
CTGCGTGTCCTCCGCCTGCCCCACGCGCGCCGTGAAGGTCAGATCGAAGAGCTTGGCCAGATTGCAGATGACCGGCTTGCCCGAAACCACCGGGGGGAAGGAGAGGGATATGATGCGGCTGTAGTTTTTCATGGATGATTGAAATATTTTAGAAATTTGGAGAAATTTAAGAGATTTTGGAAATTTTAGAAATTTTAGAGATTTTAGAGATTTAAAAGATTTAAGAAATTTGAGAGATTGTGGAGAGTTGAGTGGGTTGGGAATGTTCGGGTTGGGGGTGGGCAAGCAAACATGTTGAGGCAGAGCCCCATTGCCGTAGGGGCAGGCCCCCGTGCCTGCCCTGATTTTTGTGCCATGAATAGTGTTTATTCAACGACAGGGCAACCACGGGGGGATTGCCCCTACGGGATAGAGGACGGCGAAAAGAAGGTGGCCCCTTGTCGACCAACCCGTCATCCCGGCGCAGGCCGGGATCTTGAAGGGCGGTGGTGTGTGCAAAACGTCAAGGTAATGCCAAACCATCAAAGATCCCGGATCAAGTCCGGGATGACGCTTTGTTGGGACCTGTGCACTGCGAACTGCCTCCTGCGCACTCTCCAAAGGAGTCTTATTCTTTCTTCTTTCTCCAGGAATGCTCTTCCCCGGCTCGCAGACGTTCGATGTTCTCTCTGTGTTTCCAGAAAATCAGGGCCATGAGGGCCATGGAGAGGATGAGGAGAGAGAAATGGCCGCTGAAAAGGATGAAGACCGGGAGAAGGGTGGCCAGGATGAGGGAGCCCATGGACACGTAGCCGCTCACAAAGATCACGATGATGAAGAAGATGATTGCCCAGATGATGGAACCCGGGGCCAGGGCAAGAAAGACGCCGACCGTTGTGGCCACGCCTTTGCCGCCCTTCCAGCGCAGGAAGACCGAGTACATGTGTCCGAGGACAGCGGCCAGGGCGGTCAGGGTCAGAAATGTCGCCGAGTCGGTGAAGCTGGTGGCGAGGATGACCGGGAGCCAGCCTTTGAAGACGTCCAGAATGAGAGTCAAAATTCCGTATCCCAGGCCGCAGGTCCGGGCGATATTGGTCGCGCCCGTGCTTTTGCTGCCCTGGGTGAGGGGGTCTATCTTGCAGAAGGCCTTGGCGATGAGCAGGCCGAAGGGAATGGCTCCGAGAAGATAGCTGATGCCCAGCCAGAATACTGTTACCATAATAGTCTCCGTACGGGTTTTTTTTTTTTGAAATGTAAGAAAATTTAGAGATTTAAGAAATTTCAGAGATTTAAGAGATTTAAGAAATTTGAGAGATTCGAGAGCATTAAGGATATTTTAAAGATTATGAGGAGGGGTTGTTCACTCATTTCTCAAATTTCTCAAATTCGACGAATTCGTCGAATTTCTTCTTTAGATCAAGAAAAAAGCGAGCGCAACCATGTTCCTGCAGGTACGCTCTCGTGGGATTCATTCTTCCCATGCCTCGGCGATGCGAAGTTCGTTGTTCAGAGGGTCGACCTTGCCGATGCGGATGATGAAGCGTTGGCCCAAACTCACCTTGTCGCCGAACAGGGTTTTTGGGGCCTTGAGGAAGAGCTGTTCCTGTTTGAGGGCCACGGTGACCATGCGGTCATTGTGGTCCACGATTTCGCCGGACCATTCTCGTTTTTTGGCCTGCTGCTTGAAAAAGAGATATTTCCAGTATCTGGGGCGGAAGCGCTGTATCTTGCCCACGGCCTGGGCTCTGGCGCTCAGATAGGGAAGGACCGTACCGATGGATTCGCCGGTCCATGCGGGTTCGCCCGATGTGAGCATGGACATGATCTGGGCCGAGTTGATGAAATCTGCATAACGCCGCAGGGGGGAGGTGATGGGGGCGTAGGCGGCAACGGCCAGGGTCGCGTGGCGCTTGGGTGCAGATTCCATGATGGATGGGCCCATGCATTTGATGAGCTTGAAGATGTCGCAGGGGGCCGACCAGATGCCCGCGCTCTCTTTGGGCAGGGAGAGGTTCTGGGTTCTGAAGATCAGGGGAAGATCGTTGTCCGTGGCCCAGCGGGCGGCCAGGGAATTGGCCAGGATCATGAATTCACTGACCAGAACCTGAGCCTGGTTTTCCTCGTATCCCTGGTCCATGAACACCTCGATCCCTTCGTCGGTATGGGTCAGGGTGATTCTGGGGTCGGGCTGCTGCATGATCACGGCGCCGTTTTCGATCCGTCTGGCCCGCACGTGTTCGGCAAGCTCGCCGGCCGCCTGGAGCATGGGCTCGGGATGGTCGGAATCCAGATTTTCCTGGACCTCGCTGTACGTCAGGTTACGTTCCAGACAAACCCATGCGTGCCTGGGTTCGTAGTCAAGAACCCGACCTTCGGCGTCCAGATCGACGCCAAAAATCAGGGCCGGCCTGTCCTGTCCGGCATGGAGACTGAAGAAATCGTTGCCCAGATCAAGAGGGAGCATGTTGGCGGTTCCCTCGGGCAGATAGATGGACGAAAACCGTTCCATGACCGCCTTGTCCAGGGCGGAGCCGAATTCCCATCCCAGTGTCGGGCAGGCCAGGATGATCTCCAGGTGATACCCGGTTTCCGTCCGTTGGATGCAAAATCCGTCGTCAATGTCCCGGGTGGAGGATGAGTCGATGCTCACCGCGTCGGTGCATTCTGCGGGTTGGGCCAGCTCCCGTACTCGTTCCCGCAGCCGCTCGACATCTTCCACAAACGGGGTCGACCAGGAATCATCCTCCCACACATATCCTGCCTGTTCCAGAAGATAGTTGTAGTGGGCGGGGACGATTCCCCATGCCTGGGCCAGATGCAGGGCCAGGAAGGGGGTGTCCGGAAGGCCTGTTGTGATTTTTTTCCACAGCAGTTCGGTTTCCCCGCCTTCGCGAAGTCCGATACGATCCATGAGAAGGCGTTCGAGCTTGTGGGCGGTTTCCGGATCGAGCGTGGTGGACAGAACACAGCTGTTGCGGTGAACCTGCCATAATTCCTTGAAAAAAGCCTGCCCCTGGGCCACAAGATGCTCCCGCTCCTGGGTTCTGCGCATCTCCTCGGTCCGCTTCTCCACCGTCTCCAGGGGATAGATCTCGAAATGGGGCGGGGAAAACTTGAAATGAGTCTTGGTGGCAAGGAGTTTGCGCCCCAGTGCGGCCTTGTGGTCCACATCGGGGTCTTCCCAGAGCAGCCCGGCCAGCCAGGATATGGTGGCCTGCTCGATCTCGCCCTGGGCCAGTTCCCACAACTCCATGGGGTCGATGTCCTGACTCAGGCTCTCCCGTTTGGCATTCAGGGTTTTGAGGGTGCTCAGGACTTCGGATCTGCTCGAGGTCTCAGCTATGCACGGACCGGCCCACGGCAGAATTCTGGCCAGGGGAAGTTTCATGTCCCGCTGATTGATGTTCACGAGTTTGACCCTGCCGGTGCGAACCTCCTGAACCCATCCCATGACGGGCTGGTTGTTCTGGATGTATTCGACGACGGAGCCGGGGCGGAGGGGCTCGATTTGTATGGATGGCATGATTTTTTTGAGATAAAGGATATACGATGTTAGGATATAGGATATAAGATATAGGATGTAGGACTCGACAGTCATCCCGGACTTGATCCGGGATCTTTGGGGATCTGGACGATGATCAGGCGTCAGAGGCAGTCTTCATGGCGTCCGTCATCCCGGCCTGCGCCGGGATGACGGAAATCGCCGGAAGTTCGGCTCCAAAAGTGACAACTTTTTTTCAGGACTCGAAAGACAAAAAACAGAAGTCGGGTTTCGGTCCCGCTGTCATCCTGTATCCTGTATCCTATATCATATATCCTTGTTTTTTCTAATGCTTAAACGACCGCTGCCCCGTAAAAACCATGGCTACCTGCGGCACTGCCTCGTTGACGGCCTGGATGACTTCGTGGTCGCGGATGGAACCGCCGGGCTGGGCAATGGCTATGATGCCCTGGGCCAGGGCCGTGTCCACACCGTCGCGGAAGGGGAAGAAGCCGTCGGAGACCATGACCGATCCGGGCAGGCCACCTTGGGCTTTGTCCGTGCGTGCCTGGATGTCTTCAAGGGTTGCCCTGGCGGTTTCATCCTTTGCAGCTTTTTCTTTGAGTTCGTACAGGGAACAGCCCTGTTCATCAAAGGCCAGGTTGTCGGCGTACTTGGTATATGCCTTGTGGATGGCCAGTTCCACGCATCCGACCCGGTCCTGTTCGCCCGTGCCGATGGCCGTGGTCACGCCGTTTTTGACCATGATTACGGAGTTGGAGGTCACTCCCGCTTCAACGGCCCAGGCAAAGACGAGATCGTCGGCTTCCTGTTTGGAAGGTCCTCGGGCGATGAAGGTGGAACCGTCCTTGGTTGTGGCCTCGGCGGGCAGGAAATCGTCTGCCGTAAGGATCTTGTTGCGGAAGGAAAACTGGGCGATGATGCCGCCGTCGGTCAGGGACTTGAGGTCCAGAAACGGGGTGTTCACCAGGGTCTCGAGACTGGCCAGTCCCGGGATTTCGAGGATACGCAGGTTCTTGCGCGATTTGAGGGTCTCCACTGTTCCCGGCTCGAACGAGGGCGCTGCAACGACTTCAAAGTAGCCTCCGGCGATAATGGCTGCTGCTTTCGCATTGAGGGGCCTGTTGACCACGATGGCTCCGCCAAAGGCTGCGATGCGATCGGCCAGAAAGGCTTTGGACAGGGCCGTGTCGATGCCGTCCTCCGACCAGGCCGCGCCGCAGGGGTTGTTGTGTTTGAGGATAACGGCCGCCGGCTTGGCTGTCAGGTACTGGAGGATGTTGATCCCGTTGTCCACATCGGTCAGATTGATTTTGCCGGGATGCTTGCCCGCCTGAATCATCTGTTCTTCGGTCATTGCGGAAACCAGTCCCCGGCCACCTTCTCGCAGGGTGACGCCTCCGAGCTCCAGGACCCCCTGCTGCAGTTCGTACAGGGCAGCGGGCTGGTCGGGGTTTTCCCCGTAGCGAAGGCCCTGCTCCTGGTCATTGATGGTCCAGGTTCTCTTGTGAAAAGTCAGGGTGGTGTCTCCCATGGTCACGGTCATGGTGGGAGGAAAGGGATCGGACTGGATGGTTTTATACATTTTTTTCAGGTCGCTCACGACGGACTCCTTGCGTTGGCTTGAAAAGATCGGGTATTTTGGACATACGGATAAGGTGTGATGTGAAGAAGACGACTTCTAGCACATGCCAAATCAGGGGGCAAATGGTCCCGGATGGGTGAATCCGGGAGCAAAAGTCCCCATGGAGGATTGATTCGTGCAGACCATGCTTGAAAAATGCGCCGACCGATTGAACGGCCTCGACGAGGCCTCGCTGGAGGGGCTTTGGGAACATTATCACAGAAAGGTCCGCGACTATGAGCCGACTCATGACTGGGAGCGGGCCGTTCTGATCCTGAACATGATCCAGGCCGTCAGGTGGAAGAATCGGTTGTTCAACTACAACCTGCTCGTCAGCGAGGCAAAAAAGGACGCGAGCCATCCCCTGTCCCGAATGGTTGAAAAAAGGGACAATGTGGACAGCCTATGGCCTTTGGACGACTTCCTGCCCGGCAAGAGAGGCAAGATACTCGCTTTCAGGGCGTCCGAGTCTGACGAGTCCGGTTAGGTAATAGTAGTAATAACGGATCGAATCCACGTAATCTACGGCCTCGATGCCCCGGCAATAGCCGTGGGCAGCCTGTTCGTAGTATTTTTTGTAACTGAGCAGGGGAAAGATTTCCCTGACCTCCCGCCAGGAGTTTGCATCCCTGCCGAGGCGCCTTGCAAGGGTCATGGCATCGCGCAAATGTCCCATGCCCTGGTTGTAGGCGGCCAGGGCGAAAAAGAGGGTGTTCCAGGGATCGAGGTCAAGGGGCTCCAACCGGTCCATGAGAGACCTGAGATACGTGACCCCGCCCCGGATGCTCTGGCCGGGATCGAGGCGGTTGGAGATTCCCAGCTCTCTGGCCGTGATCTGGCTTATCTGTAACAATCCTCGAACTCCTGTCTTGCTCGTGGCCCGGGAATCGAAATGGGATTCCTGGTAGATCATGGCCGTTATCAGCAGGGGGTCGAAATCGTGTGTCCGGGCTGATTCGGCAATGGTTTCTCCGTAGCGCGGGAGCCTGCTTTCGAGAATTTTTTGCAGATGGGAGAGTTCGTAAAAATCCGTTGTGGCGGGTAAAAACTCGAAGTAGCGTGACTCGAGTTCTCTGAAAAAAAGCGAGGAAGGCAGGTCGGCCCAGAAGGCGGCAAGGGCGTCGGCCGGGGACCCGGGCCGGGTGTTCCAGATCCATCTTGTGGAAAAGTGATGGTGCAGTTCCAGGGAGGTTCTTATTTCCGGGAAAAAGGGCTGCCAGAGTTCAAATGTCGTTGCCCCGACCACGGCAAACCGGCCTCGTGTGCTGGTCATTTTCTGGAGAAGGGACCGCATGCTCGAGTCGGGGGGGGACATGTCCATGTCGGAACAGCCAAGGACGTTGCCCAGCGATTCCAGCACCGGAAGGAGTTCGGGGTTTCGGGCCATGGGAAGGGGGTAGTCACAGATGTCTTCGGGATGGATGAGCCCCTGCTTCCATTTGTTGTGGATGATGACCGGGTGATCCGTTCTGTAGGCAGGCCCGGCTGCAAGATGATCGGGAAAAAAAGAGAAGGCCGGTTCTCCGGTGTGGATGAAGAGGTCGGCACGGCCGGTCTCCAATGCGTCAAGTCCGGAAGAAGTCGATGCAACCTTGATCCACGCCGGGGAGAGATGGTTGTCACGGCAGAACCGTTCGATCAGTTCCCGGTCGAATCCCGGGCCATACGGGGAAAGCAGGGAGATGATGGTTTCGCCGGGAATAAAGGCTATCCTGAGGACGTCCGAGCGGATGTCCGGCCTCAAAAGCAGGGTGACAAGAAATGCCTCGGCAATGATGAATCCGATGATGTGCAGGGAGAGGATCAGGGAGGTACGCATGGTCAGGAAATGTCCTAGAGAAGGGGGGAGGGTTTGGCAAGAAGGACTGTGAAAGCTTTATCTTGCGCATTGACTTTGTACCGCCTGTTTTTTAAGCAAAGTTGCTATTTGCCGTCCGTATGGGGACTGTGATCATTTTAAGGAGATATGGATTATGTCGAATACCGTGGTGATGGGAGCGCAATGGGGTGACGAGGGCAAGGGCAAGATCGTCGATCTGCTGACCCGTGAAGCGGACCTCATCGTTCGTTTTCAGGGGGGGAACAACGCCGGACATACCCTGGTCGTGGGTGATACCAAATGCATCCTGCATCTCATCCCGTCGGGCATCCTGCACGCCGACAAGGTCTGCTGCATCGGCAACGGGGTGGTCCTGGATCCCGAAGTTTTCTGCAAGGAGTTGGACGGACTGGTGGAACACGGCCGTACCATCGGCCCCGAACATCTGATGATCAGCAAGAAGACCCATGTGATCATGCCGTATCACAAGATTCTGGACGCGGCCCGGGAAGCATCCAAGGCCGGCAAGGACAAGATCGGAACCACAGGCCGGGGCATCGGTCCCTGTTACGAGGACAAGGCTTCGCGCATCGGAATCAGGGCTGCGGATCTGGCCGACAGGGAGCTTCTGCGGGCAAAGATCGTCAAGGCTCTGGTGGAAAAGAACGCGCTTTTCACAGCCCTGTATGGTCTCGAGCCGTTGAACGCGGATGATGTGCTCGAGCAGATTCTGCCTTTTGCCGAGCGGACTGCGACCTATATCGGTGATGTTTCCGCAGCCATCCAGGAAACCACGGCCAAGGGTTCATCCATCCTGTTCGAAGGCGCTCAGGGAACCCATCTGGACATCGATCACGGGACCTATCCCTTTGTGACCTCCTCCAATACGGTGGCCGGAAATGCTGCCGCAGGCGGCGGCTGTGCCTGTAATATCCTCGATCGCATCGTTGCCGTGGTCAAGGCCTACACCACCCGTGTGGGCAGTGGTCCCTTTCCTGTCGAACTGAACGATGAAGCCGGAGCCTTTCTTCAGGAAAAGGGAGGTGAATTCGGTGCGACAACAGGCAGACCCAGAAGGTGCGGCTGGCTCGATCTGGTCATTCTCAGGGAATCCATCCGCCTCAATGGCCCCACGGATATCGCTCTGACCAAGATGGATGTTCTCGGTGGTCTGGACGACATCAAGCTGTGCACCTCGTACAGATACAAGGGGCAGGAGATCGCCTATCCTCCCCAGGAAGAAAACAGTCTGGCCGATGTGGAACCGATGTACGAATCCATGCCCGGCTGGCAGGAAGACATCAGCGGCTGTTCGAGTTTCGAGGCATTGCCCGAAGCTGCCAGAAAGTATGTTCTCCGGGTGGAAGAGCTCCTGGGCGTTCCCATCTCCCTCATTTCTGTCGGCCCCGACAGGGATCAGACCATCCGGCGTTAACGGATCGATGTTCACCATGATTGCAATGCAACGCGGTCGGGCCCTGGAGTGTCCGACCGCGTTTTTTGTGGGTCGAAGAGCCCCATCTGCTCGTGGACGCGTTCGCATTGCATCCCGGTGTGCTTTTGGGTAGATGACGGATTCGTCGAATCTTTCTGCACTTCAACCGTCCCGGTCCCATCCGGCTGACCCCTTCTCATCCAGGCGACGATGCTCATGATCCACGTCAAATCCCTCTCCTATTCCTTCGGCTCTCACTGGGCCCTCAAGGACGTCTCCTTTTCCCTGCGCCAGGGCGAGTTTCTCTTTCTTGTGGGGCCTTCCGGGGCGGGCAAGACCACGCTCATGCGGGTTTTGCACGGTGCGCTGCCTGTTCAGCGGGGGCGGGTCAATGTGGCCGGGATCGATCTGGGCACATTGAAGGCCGGCGGCGTGCACAGGCTGCGGCGGCAGATCGGGGTGGTTGTTGAGGGTTTCAGGGGTCTGCCGGGCAGGCCGGTTTTTGAT
>CAYWJL010000005.1:11080-15992 GCA_964458145.1 uncultured Desulfovibrionales bacterium
CTTCCCTTGAAGGTGCAGGGACAAAAGGCCCAGGTCGTCCAGCACCGTGTTCGGGCCGTGCTCAGGAGTCTGGAACTGGACACCAAGGCCCGGTGCAGGTGTGAGGAGCTTTCCGGGGGGGAGCAGCAGCGGGTGGCCATTGCCCGGTCCGTGGTGGTCAAACCCAAGATCATCCTGGCCGACGAGCCCACCGGCAACCTGGACCCCGATCTGGGCAGGCGGCTCATGAACGTGTTTCATCAGTTCAACAGGCACGGCACGACCATCGTTTTTGCCACCCACAATCGGGATATCCTGGCCAATACGCCTCACGCGAACATCCTCTATCTGCGAGCCGGGGCGCCAGTTTCTCCCGAAAGCGCGTTTGCAAACGGTCTTCGCCGTGAGTTGATCTCCAGACACACCACAGCCTGCCAAGGGGAGGCGTGAGGTGATCGGCTTGCCGGGACTTTTCAAACAGGGAATCCGTGATATCTTCCGAACACCGTGGGCGCTGTGTCTGACCATTGCCGCCGTGAGTCTGGTGGCTTTTCTGGCGGGCATGTTTCTCATGCTGGTGAATACCCTCGAGGATCAGATTCTCCGGCGTCAGGCCGAGGTGCAGTTTCAGATCTACTGGCACCACGGGGCCGACCTCGAAAAGGTCCGGGCTGCATGGCGAACCATGGAGGAGCTTCCCGGTCTGGTGTCGAGCAAGACATTCACGCCTGATGCCGGAATGGATGTTCTGGCCCAGGCTTTCAAAGATCAGGTGGATCTGGGTGAGTTCAGGAAGGCGAGCCCCCTGCCGCCCACCGCCCTGCTGACCTTTACCCTGCCGTCCGAGAATCAGACCGGGTGGGCAGACTCCATGCTGGGGAGACTGCAGGCCCTGCCCCTGGTGGACAAGGTTCACTACAACCCGCTTCGCATCGACGTGATCCATTCCTGGATGCGGGTGAGCAACGCCATGTTCTGGCCGGTGCTCTGTTTTCTGATCCTGGTGGTGGGATTGGTGGTGGGAAATACCATCAAGCTGGCCCTGTTCCAGCGGCGGGACGAAATCGAGATCCTGCGTCTCGTGGGAGCCAGCCGGTTGTACATCCGGTTTCCCCTCATCGTGGGCGGGGCTGTGCAGGGCCTTCTGGGTGGGCTGCTGGCTCTGGGGCTTCTCGGGCTCGTTCACATGGGGTTGCAGGACATGCTCTATTTCCCGCCCCTGTGGAGCGAAGTGCCGTTCCTGTCTCTTGAGGAGATTCTGGGTATGCTCGGGATGCTCATGTTTGTGGGAACGATCAGCAGTTTCGTGGCCGTGAAGGAAGGATGATGCTCGAGGGGGATCAGTCGGTACACGATGCCATGACCATCTCGGCCATGGCCGTGCCCGTGTCGATGACCGGCAGGGGACTGATCCTGCGGATGAGGGGAAAGACGTTGGTCAGGTGGGTGCACCCCAGGACGATGACCTGATTGCTCTGCCGCCGGGCCACGGTGACCAGCTCGGCAAAGGGGAAAGCTGCAAAGGCGCGATCGGATGGTTCCTGCTCGATGAGTTTGACGAATTCGAGGCTCGAGAATCCTGATATGGCCATCTCGGGATTTCTGGCCAGCAGCAGTCTTTCGATGTCCGCCAGGGTGTGCCCGTTGGCCGTTATGAGAAAAATGCGCTGCCATTTCCTGGCCAGTCCCTCGTACACATCGAGGGGAGTGACGATCTTGAGGGGCGTTGTCTGGCGGAGTCTGCCGAGATCCAGGCATGCCGCAAGGGAGTTGCAAAAGATCATTACGGCCTTGAATCCCTTGCATTCCAGACGGGACAGGGCATCTTCCACGGTCTGCTGGAGCCCTGATGCGTCCCTGTATTGAAGAAGGTTCTGCTCTTCGGGCGTTCTGGCCATGGGTATGGGATGACAAAAAGCTCCGGATCGTTCCAGAATGGAACAGCCCAGGGCCGTATCGAACCGGGTTCCGGCGATGACGGCGATTTTCAAGGGGATACCCTCTTGGCAGATGCCATGTTTTTAGTATACATATGACGTGTACTTCAATAGTTTCGCATTGTTGCGAAACAATACCTTGTAACGCACACCTCTTCTGTCCGCAATACGAAAGCATGGAAAAATCATGAAAAAAATTTGCTGCTGCCTGCTGTATCTGCTTTTTTCGGTTTCCCTGGCATTGGCCGCACGGGATGACGGGTTCGATCCAAGGCCCACGGCCGATCATTCCGGGCCTCGTTTCCGTATCGGTTATCTGGAGGGAGGACCGTATATGGATTACCAGAAGAGTTTTCGGGGGTTTATCGCCGGTCTCGTGGAGCTGGGATGGATCGAGCCCATCGACCTCCCCCCCACCAAGGACCCCAACGAGACCAGGGCACTCTGGGACTATGTGGTCGAGCATGCCAAAAGTGAGTATATCACCTTTCTCAAGGACGGTTTCTACACGTCGGGGTGGAATGATGATGCTCGTCCCAAGACCAAGGAGGCCCTTCTTGCCCGGCTGAACAAGGACAAGGACATTGATTTCCTCATCGCCATGGGTACCTGGGGGGGGCAGGATCTGGCCAATGATCGCCATGATGTTCCCACTGTCGTGTTTTCCTCGAGCAATCCCATACAGGCGGGAATCATCACAAGTCCGGAGGATTCCGGCTATGATCATCTCCTGGCCAAGGTGGACCCGACCCGGTACGAGCGGCAGGTGCGACTGTTTCACGACGTCATCGGATTCAAACGATTGGGACTCATCTACGAGGATACGCCCGCCGGGCGTGCCTATGCGGCTGTGGATGATGTGGAAAAGGTGGCCAAAGAGGAAGGATTTGAGATAGTCTACTACGAGGACGCTTTCGATATCAAGGATCTGGACCTGGCGTATGAGCGCCTCGTCAAAGCGATGAACACGATCGCTCCCAAGGTGGACGCCATCTATTTCACAGCGAATCGGGGGATGCAGGAACCGAAGATGGACACCATTCTGGCTCCGGTTTTCACGTACAAGCTGCCCACCTTTTCCCAGTCCGGTTCCCGAGAGGTCGAACTGGGAACCCTCATGTCCATTTCCCAAGCAGGCCACAAATATGTGGGGCTCTTTTATGCTTCGACTCTGGGCAAGATCATCAACGGTGCGGTTCCCGGCTATCTGAGCCAGATCTACGAAGAACCGCCCAAGATCGCCCTGAATCTGGAGACGGCCAAGAAAATCGAGTACAATCCGTCGTTCGATATTCTGCTTTCAGCGGACGAGATTTACGAGAAGATCGAGCACGTCGAAAAATAGGCCTGAACTACGGCCCACTGCCCTGACATTGTGAAGGGACACTGCATTTTCATGGATGCATTGTCCCTTTTTTTGTGGTCGATAATCCCGGGAATACCGATCGAACGTGAGGTATGGAATCTGGAGCTGTACGTTGGGTGGAGACACGGCATGCCTTGTCTCCACAGATGCACCGACCCATATCGGTCCGAGGTCAGGTGATTTCAAAGGAGGGCAACGCATCTCCCAGCCGTTGGCAGATCATGCCGGTGAGTTGCGTATACCCCTGTCGAGATTGCCACTGTGACGGCAGAAAGGGGGCAAAGGTTTCAGGGAGGGCGGCCAGGCTGGCCTCCCGGATGGTCAGGTCGGCCATTGTTTCGAGATGTTCCGGGGTGATCCCCCCGGCGGCCATGCATTCGACCCGGCCTGCAGGAACGGCTGTGCCGTCGGGATAGCGGGCCATGGCCAGGTTGTGTCCCGAGCAGAAGGCGTTTGTGCGGACTGCGTCGATGCTGTCCGCGTGTTCCCTGTTCCCGGATCTGCGCAAGGCTTGGACCACCCCGGCCTGCATCGCGGGCAGATACTCGGTCTGATAGACCCCGCCATGGCAGACGAGTCCCCGTGCCAGGGCAAGAGCCGTGTAGCAGGTGAACAGGGAAGGAAGGATGCGACCTGCCTGAAGGGCCTCGGTGATTCCTGCGGGTGTCCACTCTTCCCCACTGGTGTGGGGAGTGGATTTGACGGGAATCAGACAGCTGGAGGTTCCCGTCCGCAGCAGATTCATGGGCATCTTGCAGCCCTTGTGATCGATGGTCCAGAAAAAGAAGGTCCCATCGCGGGTGTTGTTCACGGGCCCCTGGGCCGACTGAAGGCCCTGGAGTCCTTCCAGGGACCAGCAGCCCACCGTGCCGTCAAGGATATGGATGAGTTCCCGGTGGACCCGCGTATCGAACAAAAGGGCGTGGAAGAGGGAGTGTGCGTTGGTCAGGTCGGCTGCCACGAGCCTGGTGCAGACGGCTTCCAGTCCCAGATACACGGGTCGGGGGAATATGGGACGCAGATCGCTGGAGAACATGCTTGTCCAGGCCCGGTCATTGATCAGGGTCGACTGGTCGGAATAGTCGGCGTGATCCAGGGCTGCGGGATACACCGTATCCAGCAGATGGAGGACAGCCTTTTTTTCCGAGTCCAGCAATGCCGTGGAGGATGACTGGGCCCTTGATCGAGCGTTTTGGAGCATGTCTGTGGTGTAGGCGGCAAGCCGGCTTGCCAGCGCATGCTGCAACCGGCGGGGAAAGATGGGAATCTTGGCCGCTGTCCAGCGGGTTTCGTTGTGACCGCTGCCGGCTTCGATTTTACGGGCCAGCAGAATTCCCTGGGGAAAGGTCAGGTTGTTCAGGGAGATGTTGCCGCAGGCAAAGACTGGGAAACACGAGAGATTATTGTGGGAATTTCGGAAGCGGGCCAGGGCGAAGAGAAGGGTGCCCTGGAGGGTCTGGGCGTAGCAGTCCAGACCCTGATGGTTGGCCGTGAGGACACTGGGTGAATGTTCCAGATGGCGAGTGAGGCGCAATGCCGTTGCCTTGCCCAGCAGGCGGTCCGTGTGACGGTAGACGCAATCAAGGAGGGGATCGTTGGTTGGCAGAGGGGATGACCACGGCGTACAGAG
>CAYWJL010000005.1:16002-19847 GCA_964458145.1 uncultured Desulfovibrionales bacterium
GAGGCTGGCGCACCAGTCACCCATGCGGGTCGATCCCTTGGTCCTGATCAGCTCGTCGAGATGGTGACGCTTTGCCAGGACCTGCTCGTGCAGGGTGTCCAGAAGAGGACGGGGCGTCGGATTCGGGGTCATGGGTTCGTTTTCTGCAGAGGAAGCGGGCCGGTGAAGAGAACGAAGGGCACTACCGTGTTCAAGGAATGATATGATTGCATGAATGTGTGCCGGGAATGTCCTGAAGGCCTGTGGGCGTGGATCACGAACGTTTGGGAGCCGGTTGCGCCTCGGGCGTATCTTCGGTTCCGGCGAAAACGAAGAAGATGCCTGTGACCAGCAGGTAGACCATGCCCGCGGTGACGATGGCCTTGTTCATCCCGAACAAGGTGATAAGTCCACCCAGAACCAGGGGGCCCAGAACCTGACCGATGCGTTCCGTGGCGCGGCACAGCCCCACGGCCTTGTTTTCGCCGAAGATGCGCGTTGGCGTGAGGTTGAGGGCATAGGCGTTCTGGGAGGCGAAACCCACACTGCTCGAGAGGCCGAAGAAAAACACCGCAAATGTGGCTGCGGTCAGGCCGTCCAGAAAGAGGTAGCAGCCCATGGCCGCGGCACCCAGTACACCGGCCAGGAAGACAAAGGGCTTTCTGCTGCCTGCCCGCTCGATGAGGCGGCTGATCATGGGGGCCAGGTAGACCAGACAGATGCCGTAGATCATGATGATGCGTCCGATATCCGCCTGGGACGCTCCCACGAGATGGAGGTACACGGGCAGGGCGTAGTTGATGAATCCGATGAGAACCAGGGCGCTGGGCACGATGCTGAAAAGGAGCAGGATGAGGACATTCCTGTTGCCGACATAGGCCCGTACTCCCGATGGCGTGGAGGCTTCCGGTTCGTTGTCGTGAACCATGGTCGAGGTTTTGAACATGGGTCTGAAGAAAACCACGACCAGGATCAGGGTCACGATGAAAAGGACGCCGGAGATCATGAACACCGGGCCGTACCCCAGCCGGTCGGCCATCATGGCCCCTGCTGCGCTGCCGCAGATGTTGCCGGCATAGACTCCGGCGAAAAAAGTGGCCAATCCCGAAGCCTTGCGGGCAGGTTCGGCATGCTTGAGCACGAAGCCCTGGGATCCCATGAAGGCCAGTCCGAATCCCGTACCACACAGGCCGAGGGCCATGATATACCCCAGAGGGTTGTCCGTGAGTCCCGCGCTTGAAAATCCCACGCTCATGGCCGCCAGTCCCAGGATCAGGGGTTCGTGCCAGCCTCTTTTGTCGATCCAGAATCCGGCCAGGACGATGGCCAGACCGGCACCGGCCATCTGCATGGAGATGGGCAGCCCCATGATCATTTCTTTGGAGAGCCCGAGCAGGGGCTCGTACAGCTGGCCCATGCGCAGGGGAATGAAGGTGAAACAGAGGCTCATGGCAAAAATGACAACGAATCCCACGGGCCGGATGAGAGCGCTCTTGAAACCGGCTGGGGAGCCCGAGGGATCAGGAGCTGTTTTCCGGTTGTCCAGATACAGGGACAGGATCATGATCATCTCCATGAGGAAGAGAATGGAGATGATGGCAACGGTGAGGGTGTCCAGGATGATGGTTCTGATCCGGTTGTTGATGACTTCGGCCGACAGGGTCAGGTCGATATGCCCTTGCACCCTGGTCGATCCGGTGGACTCCACGGCGATGTCGAGATCGTATTTCGGGTTTGAATGCTCGAGGATGGTTCCGGCGGGATGGTGGACGGGCCCGTGGATGCCGGACTCGAACAGAACGTGCCGCTGATCGTCCGTCAGGCTGATGGAGGCGATTTCCGGGGTCACTTTGATGATGTCGTAAAAAAAGGTGTCCACTCCATGCATCTGCTTGAGCTGAACCCCCTTGGCAAGGAGGTTGTCGATGTCCTGTTTGACCATGCTGATCACGGTCGTTGAATTGCGTTTGAGAAAGGAGAAGGATTGATCCTTGAAGAAGAGGATGTTCGACATGCTGTAGAAGAGCTGGGCGCATCCAAAGGCCAGGATGAGGATCGTGTACAGGCGCGTGTTGAAGGATGGATGATCCGAGCGGGTCGGGACCACGAAAATCATGCCGATGAGCAGAATGAGTGCCGCTCCCGATGTGGCCATGAGCAGTGTTTTGAGATTGGAAAAGACCGCCTGCTCCAGAGCGTCCTTGATCCGTTGCTTGGACAGGACCAGGGCGAGCTGTCCGGCGGGTTCTTTTTTGACCGTGATGGGCATGAGCAGATAGACGCTGCTCGATGATTCGAAGCTTGCAGTCTGCCCCTTTTTGCCGCCATCGATGCGGGTGATTTTTCCCTGAGTCTCCAGATACTTTTTCCACGTGGAGGCGGTCGTGTCCGGATTCATGGTCTGGGTCACGGTCCCGTCGGGAAGCAGGACCAGGGCGTTGGTCACGCTGGGCGCGTGTGAGCGGATGTTGGCAAAGAGTCGGTCCATACCCACGAAGCGTTCCAGGGGCTTGCCCAATCGAATGGCGCGTTCGATCTTGCGGACCATGTCGCCGCCGGCGACACGGTGACGGGACAGGGTCCCCTGGATGTACATCTTTTCCAGGGACGACATGGTCAGCCCGGCATTGAAAATCTGGGAAAGGGCCAGAATGGCCAGGGTGAAGAGGACGAGCCGTGTTTTGAGACCGATTCGTTGCATGGGAGTTTGTGGCGTTGGGGTGGACGTTTGCGGTTACCGGCCTGGATTCGTTCGCTTAGCCTTCGTATCGGAGTGCCAGCATGGTGATGTCGTCGGATTGCGGGGCCGTGCCCACATGCTGTCTGACACTGACCCGTACGGCATGGATCAGGCCTTCGGGGTCGGCCTGGCGGTTGGTCGTCACGTCATTGAGAAGCCGCTCGTCCGAGAACAGATTCTTGTCCGGATCGAGGGCCTCTGTCACCCCGTCCGTGTACAGAAACACGGTTTCTCCGGGGTGCAGGTCAAATTCCAGACCCATGTAGGGAATCCCTTCCATGCCGCCGACCACCAGGCCGCTGATGCCTTCCTGATAGAGCGTATCGCCGTTGTTTCTGATGAGGATGGGCGGGTTGTGGCCTCCGTTGGCGTAGGAGACATGGCCGGTTACGGTATCCAGGATGCCGATGAAGAGGGTCACGAACATGGAGTTGGGATTTTCCCTGCTGAGTTTGTCGTTGACCCGGGTCATGATCTCGGCGGGGTCGTCATGTTCCTCGGCCGTGGATCGGATCAGGGTCATGGTGATGGCCATGAACAGGGCAGCGGGTACTCCCTTGTCGGAGACATCACCGACGACGAAGCACAATCGTTTTTCATCCATGAAAAAGAAATCGTAGAGGTCGCCTCCTACCTGCTTGGCCGATTCCAGGCTGGCGAAGAGCTGGATGTCCTGACGGTCCGGGAATGCCGGGAAGATCTTGGGCAGAATGCCTTCCTGGATCTCCTTGGCAACGTTGAGCTCGCTCTGGATCCGCTCCTTGGAGGCGGTGACCTCCATCAGGTGGGAGACGTTCTTGCGCAGTTCGGCGAGCATGAACACGAAGGCGGCTGCCAACCTGGACACTTCGTCGCGGGAGCGTGTGGCCAGGTGGTCGATGGAGGTGATCTCCGAAGACTGGGTCGTGAGGTCCATGGTGGGGAGATCTTTGGCAAACCCGGTCAGTTCCTTGATGGGCCCGGAGATGCGCCCGGCAAAGATGAGCCCCAGGATCAGACCGACCAGGGAGACGGCCAGGATGAGCATTGTCTGGCGGGACACCAAGGCGTCGGCAGGTTCCTCGATCTCCTCGGCGGGCACAAAGGCTGTCACGTACCAGCCAAGGGGCTTGAAATAAAAGGCCCG
>CAYWJL010000005.1:19899-21174 GCA_964458145.1 uncultured Desulfovibrionales bacterium
CAGGGCGGATTGATCGGGATGAATGGTTACCGGCTGTTTCTCCGCGTTGAAAATGGAGATGCCGCCGGTTCTGGCGATGCGGATGGTGGCCAGGGTCGTTTCCAGGACCTTGACCAGTTCCCGGATCTTCTGGTGCTCCTGAACGCTGATGTCGTCGACGCTGATGACGGCACCCACGATCCATCCCCATGGGGCAAAGGGGCGGAAGTAGCCCAGCTGTTTGCCGGATCGCGTGCCTGTGGCCTCATTCCAGGTGAACACGGCAAAGGTCCCGCCGTACATGGAATCCTGGTTGCGGACGACGCGGGTGATGGCCCGGCCTTTCATGTCTCGGAGGTTGGTCATGGATTGACCGGTCTTGGTGGTGTCGGGATGAAAGATGATTTTGTCATCGGGGTCGATGATCGTGAGCATCTCCCCGGCCCCGGAGCGGATGGAGGAAAAAATGGATACCAGACGGTCTCGGGCCTGCCTGCGGGTCATGAGGCCCGATTGGACCATGTCCAGATATTCGCGACAGATGGACAGTCCGGTGGAGGCCATGTGGCGGAGCTGTTTTTTACGGGCCTGGACGGTTGACACCTTGTAATCGAGCAGCCCTTCGTATTCGCCCCTGATGGTGGTCTGGATAAGACCGAGGGCGTTGGCCACGGAGCGGACCTCGGCCTCGAGCATGGCCTTGCCCACATCTTTTTTCGTGAAAAAGGTGATGGATGCGCCTGTGACCATGAGGACAAACAGGATGAGGACGATGATCTTGGATCGAAGAGAAGGGAGCATGGTGGTTTGGCTTGACCGGAAGGCAGAAGTTAATTTTAATGAAGGATAAAATAATTCGGTCATGAATACAAGCAGACATCTCCAGATCAAAATCACGCGTCCGGGGCAAAATTCCTTGACCCTGACCGATGCCGTCGCGTAGTTTTTGAAAGAATATAACCATGACACCATACACAAGGATTTTTCATGCGCAGCAAACTCATGACTCACGGATTGGAAAAGGCCCCGCACCGTTCTCTGATGTTCGCCACCGGACTGACTCGGGAAGAACTCTCCCGCCCCCTCGTCGGGGTATGCAACGCAGCCAACGAGATCATTCCCGGGCATGTGCACCTGGACACCATCACACGGGCGGTCAAGGACGGGGTACGCATGGCCGGGGGGACGCCCATGGAATTCCCCACCATCGGGGTGTGCGACGGTATCGCCATGAACCACGAAGGCATGAAGTTCAGCCTGCCCAGCCGGGAGCTCATTGACGATTCCATCGAGATC
>CAYWJL010000006.1:0-8512 GCA_964458145.1 uncultured Desulfovibrionales bacterium
GTACAGGGAGGAACGGATCATGGAACAGACCATGGAAGTCGGACAAGGAGAGTCCATGCGTGTTGTTGGCAGCGCATTCAAACAGACCGCCCCCATTGTCATGGGGTACATTCCCGTGGGGTTCGCCTACGGCGTCCTGGCCCAGAAAGTGGGGCTGTCGCCGCTGAACACCCTGCTCATGTCCATCATGGTCTTTGCGGGATCGGCCCAGCTCATCGCGGTGGGGCTCATGGCCGCGGGGGTGCCTCCTCTTTCGGTCATCGCGACCACCTTTGTGGTCAACCTTCGCCACCTGCTCATGTCCGCTGCCTTGTCTCCCTTTCTCAAGAACTGGAAAAAATGGGAGCTGGCCCTGTTCTCCTTTGAGCTCACCGACGAGACCTTTGCCCTGCATGCCACACGGTACGCACAGGGCGAGCAGCTCAAGAGCGAGACCTTCTGTATCAATGTCATCGCCCAGCTATCCTGGGTTCTGGGAACCTGGCTTGGCATGGTGGCCAGCACCCTCATCACCGACGTGAAACCCATCGGCCTGGATTACGCTCTCCCCGCCATGTTCATCGCCCTGCTGGTGGCCCAGATCAAGGAACGCATGCATGTGTTGGTGGCCCTGGCAGCGGGCATCCTGTCCGTGAGCCTGGCTCTGGCCGGACTCGATCGTTTCAATGTCATCCTGGCGACCGTGCTCGCCGCCAGCCTGGGTTTGGGGGTGGAACAATGGATCAGAAAATAATTTTTATGACCATCTGCGGCATGCTCGCCGTGACCTATGTCCCGAGAATGCTCCCCGTGGTGGCTCTGGCGTCCAGGAACATGCCTCCCGCCCTGATTCGCTGGCTCGGTTTTATCCCCACGGCCGTGCTCTCGGCCCTGCTCGTGCCGGATCTGGTGGTGAGAGAAGGGAGCCTTGATTTCGGCATGGACAATATCTTTCTCTGGGTCGCTCTGCCCACGTTTTTTGTTGCCTGGAAGACGAAGAGTTTTTTCGGAGCTATCTTCACGGGAATGGGGCTCGTGGCCGTGGCCCGGTGGATGATGGGTTTCTAAAATCAAAGGATAAAGAGATGACACAACGATTTTCACAACGCATTCAATCGGTACCCCGGTCGTTCATTCGGGAGATACTCAAGGTCACGGCCGATCCTTCCATCATTTCCTTTGCCGGAGGACTTCCCAATCCCGAACTCTTTCCCGTGCAGGAGATGCAGAAGGCAGCCGGTGACGTGCTTGCCGAGGTCGGGCCGGCTGCTCTGCAATATTCCACAACCGAAGGGTTTCCGGGCCTGCGCGAGGCCATTGCCGCCCGGTATGGGGCCAAAGGCGTGCAGGTGGATCCCGATCACATCCTCGTGACCACAGGGTCCCAGCAGTGCCTGGACATTCTGGGCAAGATCCTCATCGATCCCGGGGATACCGTGGTCATGGAGCGACCCGGGTATCTCGGGGCCATCCAGTCCTTCGGCATGTTCGAGCCCGTGTTTCAAACCGTATCCCTGAAGGGTGGCGGGCCTGACCTGGACGAACTCGAACGCCTTTTCCAGACAGCGCGTCCCAAGATTTTCTATGCGGTTCCCAATTTCCAGAATCCCTCGGGCATGACCTATGATCGTGCATCCCGCCAAAAACTGGCCGAACTGCTGGAACGCTATCCCGACGTTCTCTTTGTGGAGGACGATCCCTACGGTGAATTACGGTTTGCAGGGAGTCCCCAACCTTCGATTTTTTCCCTGTGCAAAGGACGTTCGATTCTGTTGGGTTCGTTCTCAAAGATCGCTTCGCCCGGCCTGCGTCTGGGCTGGATGGTGGTGACCGACGACGCGCTTCGGGATGTGGCTGTCCGGGCCAAGCAGGCTGCGGATCTGCACACCAGCACGTTTACCCAGCAGGTCATGGCCAGGTATCTTGCGGACAACGATATCTCCCGGCACATCGGTCGGATATGCCGGCGCTATGGGGATCAGTGTGCGGTGATGTGTGATGCCCTCGATGGTGCCATGCCCGAAGGATTGCGCTATGATAGGCCGGAAGGGGGAATGTTCGTGTGGATCGAGCTGCCGAAAGGGTACCGGGCCATGGATCTTTTTGACCAGGCCATTGCTGCAAAAGTCGCTTTTGTCCCGGGGACCCCGTTTTATGTGGACGGCACCGGGGAAAATACCCTGCGCCTCAATTTTTCCAATTCCGACCCCAAACGAATACGGGAAGGCGTCGACCGGTTGGCCGGATGCATGCGTTCTTTTTTGAACATCGGGAAGTCTGCCGACTGAGTTCGGTTGGCGCTGTCAAGGAACCGCACGGGGGTGCCTTCAGCCTGCTCAGGAAAATCCGGAGGAACCTCCGCAGGACGCTCCAGATGAGAACGAGGCGCCCTTGCGGGTAATGACCGTGGCAGAAACCAATTTGTGGACATTTTTCGATCCACATTTAGGACAGACGATATCTTTTTGAGAGGTCGAGGAGGTGATCTCCTCAAAAGTCTCACCACAATCGTTGCAGGAAAATTCAAAGAGGGGCATGGGTAACTCCTTGGAAAGAAAGTGTTAAACTGTTTGATGGTCTATGGACGGTGATAGGGTTTCATTCTCTTCACCCCATTTTATAATCAGGGGAGAAAAGGTTGTCCATGGCGAAGCTATCTGCTTTAAATTTTGCTTGTTTGGGGATGATTTTTAGGCTACGCGTGGATGAAAATGGGTAATGGTTCGATACCTGTATGCTTTTTATTCATCACTCACATAGAGTCCGTTTCGTTTTTTTACCAACAAGGAGGAAGTATGGCACAGATCAAGACAATTCTTTGCGCGGTCGATTTTTCCGAACATAGTGCTGAAGTGGCCGATTATACCCAGACCATGGCCAAGTCCCTCGGGGCCATGGTCAAGGTACTGTATGTAGCGCCTTCCCTGACTCAGTACGTGGGTTTCCATGTCCCGCCCACGTCCATCGAGAGTTTTGTCGGCGAAATCGTTTCCGGTGCGGAAAAAACCATGGATGCATTCCTTGAAGAACGTTTTACCGAATGTGAGGCCGAGGGGGCCGTTGTCACGGGATACGCCGCCGAGGAGATACTGGATTACGCCAAGGAGAACCAGGTGGACATGATCGTCATGGGTACGCATGGCCGCAAGGGGATCGACCGGATTCTTTTTGGTTCGGTTGCCGAAAAGGTCGTTCAGACATCGTCGGTTCCGGTTTTGACAATCAGGCCTTCTGCCTAGTAAGGGGGGCTGTCATACAACTATGGTGAATCGTACTTCATGAACGTTCATGAAAACGCATCGCCTATTGGATGAATTCGCCACGGGGTCCCGCACTCCCTTGGGAGGGCAGGGACCCTGTTTACCACGTACAGCAACCACCGGGTAGGTCGGCCTTGATTCCTTTTCTGCAAAAAAAGACCACTGCATGCGGCCTGGACTTGGGCACGTCATGGCTCAAAATGGTATGTCTGCGCAAGGAAAAGCAGGAGGTCAGGCTCGAACGGGTGGGGCATATGATCCTGCCCGTCCATAGCAAGGGGGACGCCAAGGCTGTGGGAGCCGCAGCCAAAACCCTGCACACTTCCTTGGCCTTCAAGGACAAGGTCGTGATTTCGTCCCTGCGTGGGCACGAGATCATAGTCAAGCACATGCAGCTTCCCATTGCCAAGGACATGCGGTCTGTCGTGGAAAAGGAGGCCCGGGAACAGATTCCTTTCGACCTGACGGATCTCTATCTTGATTTTCATGTCATCAAGCCCGCTGAGAAGAAAGCCAAAAAAGCCGAAGTCATGGTGGTCGCCACCAAAAAGAAGGTGGTCATGGATCTGGAGTCGACCCTGGGGCTTGGTGGGCTCTCCCTCTCAGTGGTGGATGTGGACGCCTTTGCTCTGAGCAATTGTTACGAATTCAATTATCCCGAACAGGAGGAACCGGCTTATCTGCTCGATATCGGGTCCGCTCAGAGCATTCTCGGGGTGTACGAGCCCCATCGTCCCTTTTATTTTCGTGAACTCGGGTTCGGAGGACAGCACATCACTCAGACCGTGGGCAGACAGCTCGACATTCCCCTGAACGAGGCCGAGGCCCTCAAACTCAAGGGCCCGGAAAGTCTCCCCATGGATCAACAGCTCGAGATCGGCCAGGCCGTCACTGACGGATGCCGGAACTGGTGCCGGGAAATCAAGCGGGTCGAACAGTTCTTCCAAACCTCCACCACCATATCCTCCACGCCCAAGCAGCTCTATATCTCGGGCGGCGGGAGTCTGCTGTCCGGCCTCCTGCCCCTGCTTGCTCATGAATTGGAAATGGAGGTACAGTATCTCGATCCCTGGCGAAAGATCCTGGTGGATACGAATCAGTTCGACAGTCAGTACACCAAAACTCTTGGCCCGCAGTTCGTTGTCCCCACAGGGCTGGCTTTGCGGGGTTGTCTATGATCACCATCAATCTTTTGCCCCAGAAACGGCGGGCCAGGATTTCACATGTCCATCTGGAACTTTTCTGGGCCGGTGTGTTCCTTGTTTGTCTGCTTGTGGGTATGAGTGTCGGCTATTATTTTATCCATGCTCATATAACGAGCCTGGAGGCGACCAAAAAGCAGCGGCAGGCCATAAAGAGCGCGTTGCTGGTTCAAGTCGGCAAGGTCAACAAGCTCAAGAAGGAACTCGAGGGATTGGAGGTCAGTATTGCGGCCATTCGAGCCATCCGTGTCAGTCAGGGGTTGCCGGTCCGGTACGTTGACGAGATCGTTTCCCGCATGCCGAGTGAGAAGATCTGGCTGGAAGCCTTTTCCCTGAACGGCAATGGCGGGATCGAGATGAAGGGCGTGGCCTTGGACAATCAGGCGTTCGCCCAATATGTCGATGGCCTTCGGCAATCTCCCTTCATCGCCAGCGTGATCACCCGGCGGACACAGCTCCGTTCCATCCAGGAGCTCGGGCGTGTGGAATTCCAGTGCTCCGTATCGGCCGCACCCCCCAGGGACAAGGAGGGCGGTGATGAGTAAACAGGGATTGACTCAGAAGCTGGAAATGCTGACCCTGCTGCACAAGATTCTTATCATGGTCGGTCTGGTTGTCGTTCTGGGCGGCGGATACTGGTATTTTTTTCTCAGCCCCCAGCTGGAAAACGTGATCAAGCTGCACAAGGATATTGCAAAGATCAACGCAGATATCGATACATTCAAGAGCATTTCTTTGCAGCTGCCGGCCCTTGAAAAAAAGGTCGAAGCCAAGAAGACAGAATTTCTCTTTGCCCAGACATTGCTTCCCAAGGACGCCCAGGCCTTGGAGAGTCTGCTGGCCTCCTTCGAGATGCTGGCTCAGGAGATGGGCGTGGGATTCATGTCCTTTACCCCGGGCAAGGAAACCGTGGCCGAGCTCTATGCCTCCAGGACCGTGAGTCTGCGGCTCAGGGGGAGTTTTCACAATCTGATGCGTTTTTTCGACAAACTGTCCCGGCTGGATCGTCTGGTTCAGCTTGCTTCTCTGCGTTTGCAACCCACGGGTCAGCAGACCGGCGAACAGAATGCCCTGCTGACTGCAGACAGCAGCCTGGTCGTTTTCAGGGCGTTGACCCACGGGGAACGGGAAGCCGCCAAGGCCGAGAAACCCAAAAAATAGGCCTGAGAGCCTGACTCCCGGGAGCGGATGCTGTGATGACAGGAATGACGCGATTGCGACATGTTGTTTGGGGAATGGTTTTCGTCTGGGGACTGACGTACACGTGTCCCTGCGTGATTCTTCCTGCTCATGCGCAGACCCTCCCACAAGGTGAAGCGCAACTTGCATCCCAAGAGATGCCTGAGTGGATGCAGCCGTCACCCTACAGATATGATCCCGAGGCCGGTTCCGATCCGTTTGTCCCCTTTATCCGCAAGGAAGAGCCGGTCATGTTGCAGTCCGAGGAGGCTCAACCGACCCGTCCCTTGACGCCCCTGGAAAAGATCGACGTCACTCAGCTCAGGGCTGTGGGAATCTTGTGGTATCCCGAAGGTGAAAAACAATCCATGGCCATGGTGCAGCTTCCCGACGGCAAGGGATTTGTCCTTCACAAGGGAATGCATGTGGGCCGACGTAACGGCATTGTGGACGAAATCACCCCGGAAGCGATCATCGTTCGTGAAGAGGGTCGAGATATTTTGGGAAAGCAGACATCCAGGGACGTGCTCATCACACTGCACAGAAAACAAGGGGTTCCAAATGATTGATACGCGTCGGATGACGTGGGTTGCTCTGGCATGCGGCCTTTTCTGGACCGCGTTGACCATGTTTGGGGGGTGTACGCCCGCAGGCAAGGGGAAACAGGTCACGCAGGCCAATGCCGTACCTCAGCGATCTACCAGCGCCCCCGTTTCTGTTTCCAGTGATCCTGCCGGGGACGTGGTCGCCTCCTGGGTCAAGGACGGCAAAACCTATGCCCGCATACCACTGGCCCCCAAGACGGATGTCGTTCCGGAACTGAACGGCAACCATCTTTCCCTTACGTTTTCTCCTCCCACATCGCCGGTGGATCAACCCCGAGGGGCTGTCGGCGTGGTCTCGGGGTGGACATCCATCCTGGATCCTCTGGGCAAACTGGAACGGATGGATCTCGAGCTCTCCCAGAAGATTCAGTTTCTTCTTTCCCGGCCTTCGTCACAAACCCTGCAGGTCATGCTCGTTCCAACAACCGGTGAGGTTCGGCCCGAGGAAAAGGAGCCGGCATCTTCACTCTCCATTCGGAATATCGATTTTTCTCGGAACAAGGCTGGAAATCTGTTCGTCACTCTGGACGTGGGGGCGGATGTCCGATTCACCCCCCAGGGCGGCGAAGATGGCAAGATGGTCTTTTTGTTTGAAAAAGCTCATGTTCCGGAACGACTGGCCCGCCTGTACCGTCTTGAAAAGTTTTCCACGGTCATCGATTCGGCCCTGTTTCGCAATGTTGAAGACGGGGTGCTTGTGACCATGCTCGCGGCCCGGCGAGTGCCCTTTCAATTGGATGAGAAGCCGGGACGACTGGTGCTCCAGTTCATGACCCGGGAGATCGATCGCTCCGAACGTGATGCCCGATTGCTCGAGGCCGCTCGTCCTGTATCGGATCAAGTTCCGGAGGAGGATGGCCGGAAGGCTCAGAATCAGACCGATCTTCTGGAGATGAATACCCTGTTTCCCGGGATGAAAAAGGAATATTCCGGGCAGAAGATATCCATCGACCTTCAGGATGCCGATGTGGAGCTCGTACTCCGGCTCATCGCCGAGGTGAGTGGGCACAACCTGATCATCGATGACAATGTCAAGGGCAAGATCTCCCTGAAGCTCCAGGATATTCCCTGGGATCAGGCCCTGGATCTCGTTCTGCTCCAAAAGGCACTCGGGGTGGCCGTCAAGGGCAATATCATGCGTATCGCCACTACCAAGCAGCTCGAAAGCGAACGGGATCAATTGCGAAGGGCCCGGGAAGCGGCCCTGCAGGCTCGGGAGAGTTTGAGCAACCTGGAGCCGTTGCAGACCAGGTATGTACAGATCAATTACAGCACTGCGGCCGAGATCGAGCCCAAGGTTCGTGAGTTTTTATCCTCTCGGGGCAAGATCAGCCAGGATGCCCGAACGAATATGCTCATTATCCGGGATGCCGGGTCCCAGCTGGAAAAGATCGAGACAGTGATCGGCAAGTTGGACCGTCCGGAGCGGCAAGTCCTTATCGAAGCCAGAATTGTCTACGCCACAGACAATTTCCAGCGCAGTCTGGGTATCAATTGGTCGGGAGCATACAATCATAACGATGCCGGCTCCAGATATACTCGGACATTCAATGTCAGTGGAGTCTCCTTGCCCGCAGATGTGGGAGGGGTGAATGCCGGTGTCAACTTTGCCAAGATAGCCGGGCTTGATCTCTTTACCCTGGATGCTCAGTTGCGGCTGGGCGAGCTCAAGAATATCGCCAAGACTATTTCTTCGCCGCGTGTGGTCACTTTGAACAACAACCGGGCCGAAATCCAGCAGGGGACAAAGGTGGCTTATCAGGCGGAGTCTGAAAGTGGCGGGACCACCACCGAGTATAAAGATGCCATTCTCTCCCTGTCCGTCCAGCCCCAGATCACTCCGGATGACAAACTCATCCTGGATCTGGACATCAGCGATGACGCTCCGGCCGGGGACGATATTTCCACCCGTTCCACAAAGACCAAGATGATCGTCAGTGACAACGAGACCATTGTCATTGGCGGGGTTCAGAAATCCACGGAAAATCAAAGTGAGGATCGCATACCCGGTCTGGCTTCCATTCCCGGTATGGGGTGGTTGTTTAAGAACAAATACAACCAGGTCCAAAAGGAAGAACTCCTCATTTTCATCCGACCCAAGATCCTCGATTGAATCTCAACCTGAAATCTCCCGGGAATGTTTGTAGGCCATGCAACTCAAGTGTAACGCACTCAAGGATTTTTCCTCTATCTGGAAAAGCGATTTTCTGGGCCAGAAGGGTTTTTTGCTTCCCGGACCCAAATCCTATGTCATGGGCGAGACCCTGCAGGTGGACGTGCTCGTCAA
>CAYWJL010000006.1:8522-10382 GCA_964458145.1 uncultured Desulfovibrionales bacterium
CATTGGGGCAGTGTCGAGGTCATGCCCGTGTGGCACAACCTGTACGGGGTGGAATCAGATTTGACGCCCCGTGGCATTTTTCTGCGTCTGGTCAAGAGTGACCAGACCTTTGATCGTAAACTCGCCGCATTGAGTTAATCTGCGGCCCTACCCGTTTCTGCAGTAATCACCCATACCCGTTACCGCGGGTATGGGTGTGCCTTTTCTGTTCTTTGTCCAACCACCTTGTACCAAAGGAAAACCAGAACCATGAGCACCGCAACTATCCGTCCCGACATCCGGGACTTCGAGCCCTATGTGGCCGGCCGATCCATCGATGAAATCAAGGCTGCCTACAACCTGACGTCGGTCATCAAGATGGCCAGCAACGAGAATCCCCTGGGAACCTCGCCTCTCGTTCAGGATGTCATCTGCAAGAACGCCTCCCTTGCCTTTCGCTATGCCCAGGCGGGAAATCCGGTTCTTCGCGAAACCATTGCCGAACATATCGGTGTCCCGGCCGAGTGTCTTGTCTGCGGCAACGGGTCCGATGAGATCATCGATCTGCTCATCAGGGTGATTGCACGGCCCGGTGTGGACAATATTGTTGCTTTTGATCCTTGTTTCAGCATGTACAAGGTTCAGTCGAAACTCTGCGGGGTGGCGTTCAGGCAGGTTCCTCTGCATGAAGATCTTTCCTTCCCCTGGGACGGCTTGCTCGGGGTTATGGACGAGAATACCCGGCTCGTTTTTGTCACCAATCCGGACAATCCTTCGGGATACGCCGTGCCGGCCAGAGAAATCATGGACTTTGCCGCGCGTATTCCCCAACAGGCCACCCTGGTCGTGGATGAAGCCTATATCGATTTTGCCGATCCTCTGGAAACCTATTCCATGCTGCCGCTTTTTGAAAAGACGAAGAATGTTGTACTCTTACGTACCTTTTCCAAATTGTTCGGTCTGGCAGGGTTACGACTCGGGTACGGGATCATGCAGCCGGCATTGGCAGATTATCTCATGCGCACCCGCCCTCCCTTCAGTGTGAATATCCTGGCGGAAAAGGCCGGGATCGCTGCTGTAGGCGACCGGGATTTCATCGAGGCGACACGCAGAACAGTGCTTGATGGCAAGGATAGGCTCACCCGCGAGATGGAAGTGCTGGGATGCCGGGTCTATCCTTCCCAGGCCAATTTTCTTCTCGTCAAACCGCCCATGGATCCGGCTGTCTTGTGCGACACCCTGCTCAGGCAGGGGATCATTCTTCGTCCTCTTGCCAGTTATGGATTGAATGAGTGCTTCCGGGTCTCTGTGGGCAATGCCGAGGAAAACGAGATATTTCTCCGGGCACTTGCGGAGGTGATCCATGGGAGCTGAAACAGGAGAAGGAATTTTCGTGGTCACCCTCGACGGACCGGCCGGTGTGGGCAAAACCACCCAGGCCCGAGGTGTGGCCGAACAACTCGGAGTTGCCTATCTGGATACCGGGGCCATGTACCGCAGTGTTGCCTGGATACTCGGTGAGGGGTCGTGGGAGTGGCCGGATGAGAAATTGGCCCGGGGGCTGGCAGATATGGATTTTTCCATCGAAGGTGTCGGGGCCGGGACCACGCTTTTTGTCAACGGCAATGAAATCGGTCAGGAGATCCGGACGGAAACCGTGGGGCTCTGGGCATCCCATGTGGCCAAACTGCCCCTGGTCCGTAATCGATTGACCGAGGTGCAACGGTCCCTGGGAGAGAGCGTTTCTCTGGTGGCCGAAGGACGGGACATGGGCACGGTGGTCTTTCCCAACGCAAGGTTCAAGTTTTTTCTGGACGCCTCCCCCGAGGTCCGGGCCAAACGGCGATGGCTGCAGCTTCAGGAGGCCGGAATGACCGAAGA
>CAYWJL010000006.1:10392-13227 GCA_964458145.1 uncultured Desulfovibrionales bacterium
CACGCGACTTGCTGAGAACTCCGGCCTAGTCAATAAGGCGTTCTATGACTGTAACCCACCGAGCAAGCGGCATTGGTCGCACCGTGTCTTCATCGACGAAGTGAACCCAGATGGCGAGATCGAGCTACCCGAAGATCTGGAAGATCTGACCCGGCAGATGCGCATCCGGGACGATCAGGACAGGAATAGGGCCATCGCCCCCCTCAAGCCGGCCGAAGATGCGGTGATCATCGATACGGGAGTTCTCGCTCCCGATGAGGTTCTCGAAGAGATTATTCGACATATCGGATAGAAAATCCAAAAAAGGCCGCATTCTTTGAACGATCTTCAAGGAATGCGGCCTTTTTGTATGGCGGGAGAAACCGTGTGCTTACTGTTCCCCTGTTTTTTCCTCGACCAGGGGTTTGTGACGGCTCAGGTCGTACAGGCCCCGGATGGGAAAGGGCAGGGGATATCTGGGGATCGTGTCCAGCTTGATGGTCCCTATGGTCTTGCCCTCGGGAAACGAGGAGAGGGGGACCAGTCCCTGGGGGATGGGGAAGCCGAGGGGGGCCGCTGTTATCTTGGTCAACCTGGAAGCATAGCGGCTCGAGAGATAGTCGATGATCTGGTCCCGTTCCTCTCGGGTGAATGCCTCGAGAAGGACCTTTCTGCTTCCCTCGGGATCGACGGGCTGGCCGTCCTTACGTTGGATGGTTCCTCCGAGAAGGTTGTTCCAGTCATAGTCGTTCATTTCGGCTTCGTCCCAGGCCGCGCGGTACAGATGGACCTCCACATCCCGGCGTCCCTTGAAGGTGCGTATGACCATGGAAAGGACATATCCGCGTTCCACGGGAAGGGTTTGGTTGGGCTCGATGGTATCTACGTGCATGCTTATTCTCCTGTAGCGTTGGTTCCGACGACCTGATCGGGTTTGACGGGTTCGATGCCGATGATGTTGGGAATGGGCCACAACCGCTCGTTGATGGTTCCGAGCAGGGGATGTTCATACTGGCCCATCCAGGAACGGCGGTTGTTTTCGAGGTTCAGATGCATGGCTGCTTCGGGCCCTCCCTCGACGTACATAGCGCTCATCAGGCCCACGGGCAAGTCGAGCAATGCCTCGTTGAAGGCATGGACACTCATTGGGTTTTGGCAATGGATGAACAGGATGTTGCCCTCAGCGTCCATGCCAACTGCGGCGAGGCTGTGGTTCCTGGTCTTTTTCGGCCAGAGGTTCTTGCCGGTTGCACTGATCAGTCTGAAATTCTGGATGACCGTGTCGTATCTGGTTATGAGGGTGCGCCAGTCATCCTTTGTGCGATCGATGATCCTGACAGCGGGAAGGGACGGGTCCTTGGGATCGAAGACAAAAAAAGCACCGAAACGTGGATTGATGTATCCGTTGTTCACCAACCCCCGGGTTTTCATGTAGCCGGTACTCTGTTGCCTGTCCTCCCGGTACATGCTGGCGTTGATGGCTGCGACGAGATTTTTTTCCATACACCATTGTTCAAGAGTGGCGATTTTGGCAAGGGAGGTTCCTTGGGCTACCAATTTGAAAGAGAACCGTTGAGGGGCGATACGCAGAATGGAAATGGCAGGGGAATTTTCAGCCGGAGAAATGTGGAAGGTTCCCAATTGCAGACCTTCGGCAAGAGGTTCCCATGACCCGGCGAGGCAGGGGGGGGCAAGGGCGAGGAGGCAGAGTGCAGCCACCAGGACACCTGTTCGTACGAAGCAGGACGTCTGTATGATAGTGAGGTGGCGGCAGTGGTTGTGGATCATGGCCTCTCGATACCCAACTCGAGACATAGGGATGCTCGTTCCTGGTCGGAAAACACGAAGGTGTCATCCGGTGGAAGTCCTTTGCGCGTGAGATGTTCCTGGAACAGATGATGATAATTGGCACTCAGGGCTGTCTGGGGATCAAGACCCAGCTCTGCTGCAGTTTCGAAGATGTCAGAACCCGTGCCCTCGATTTCAACGAAGGATCCGAAACAGAGCCGGTCCAGGCAGACCGTGCATGCACGAATTTTCCATTTGGAGCGGAATTTTTCATAGCCGAGCATTTCACGATACCCCAGGGCCCTGAGGATGGATGCCATGGCGTGGGCGTCGTCCACATGGCATTCGAGCTCCTCGAGCTGCTTGATGCCGGGAATCCCGGCATGATCCTCGAGAGGGCGTTTCAGCGTCAGGGTGATGACACCAGCCTTGCGTAAACGAAGGAGGACGCCTTGGGAACGCAGGTCGTTTCCCGGGAAGTCAAAAACCTGATTCTGTTCGAAGTACCAGGAAGCAATGCACGTGCCGAGGATTTGCAGGTTCGATGCAACCAGCGAAAAATCCCGGACCGGGAATTTGGATTCTGTTTCAATAGTCATGGTGTGTGCTCAATCTCTTAGGATGCCGTATTTTTTTTGCCGCGTTCTTGTCAATGTCTTGTCTGCGAAGGGCCAAGGCAAATGTGTTTTTGTACACGTACCCGGAATAGAGTGGCCGGCAAGCCGGCCATGAGAACAAATCAGCCCTGTGCGAAGGGCTTCTTGCGGTTCCTTGATTCTTGTGTTTTTGCCGCTCAGGGTATAGAAACCATTTTTTTCAACGAGGACATCATGGAAATTTTCAAGAATCGATACAGGCGGGAGGCGGTGGAAGTCGTCTGTCCCATATGCAAGCACTCCCAGATCGTGTATTTCCCGGAAGAGGAAATGCCACGGTGCCCCAAGTGCAAAAAGAAAATGATCGTCAAGGAAGTGCTCACCGAAGGCAAGTATTGACCTTTTCTCTTCCCTCCTCTCCCGAGAAACGGGATGAGCCATGGAGGGGGAGTCATGCAGTCGATTTGTCATA
>CAYWJL010000006.1:13237-20147 GCA_964458145.1 uncultured Desulfovibrionales bacterium
CGGTGACGCAACTCGTCAACACGCACAAGCCGGAGATTCTTCTGCTGGGCGCAACCAATCTCGGTCGCGATCTCGCGGGATCCGTCGCGACGACGTTTTCCAATCAACCAATGGAGGAAGATCAGGATGCTCAAAAAAATCGCATTGCTCGTAGTCGGCTTGTGTCTGATGCTCACTCAGAGTGTCGCCTTTGCCGGCGTTTCGGCCCTGGATACCATCCAGAAGAACGGAGAGCTCCGTGTGGGGTTTGATTCAGGGTATATTCCCTTTGAAATGACCTCCAAGAAGGGTAAGTTCATCGGTTTCGACATCGATCTCGGCAAGGCCATGGCCAAGGCCATGAAGGTCAAGTTCGTGCCTGTGAACACGGATTTCGACGGGATCATTCCCGCTCTGCTGACCAACAAGTTCGACATCATCATCAGCGGGATGACCGCAACCCAGGAGCGCAACCTCCAGATCAATTTCGCGGCCCCTTATTTCTACGCCGGCCAGGCCGTGCTCATGAACAGCAAACATGCCGGAGCCATCACCTCGTACAAGCAGCTCAACGATCCCAAGTTCAAGGTCGTTTCCAAGCTCGGAACCACCGGTGAGATGGCGGTCAAGCGTCTTCTGCCCAAGGCTCAGTACAAGAGTTTCGAGAAGGAAGCCGATGCCGCCCTCGAAGTCATGAACGGCAACGCCGACGCCTATGTCTACGACTACCCCGTTCTCAAGCAGATCATGCAGAAGCAGGGATCCAACAATATCGTCATGCTCGAGGAACGGTTCACCTACGAGCCTCTGGCCTTCGGCATCAAGCGCGGCGACGCTGATTTTCTGAACTGGCTGAACAACTTCATGCGCCAGATCAGAAACGACGGCACCTATGACCGTATTTTCAAGAAGTGGTTCGAAAGCAAGGCATGGTACAAGGACGTTGAATAGTTTCCAAGGCTTCTTGTTCATGCGATGAGTGCATGACATGGTCAGGGATGGGGCGTAAAGTGCTTCATCCCTGCACCTGTTTGATACGTGGTATTTTCAACAAGCATCAGGTGGTATCAATGACGGCATTTTCCGGGCTCGATCGTCCTCGCGGAAAAGCGTACAATCTGTTCTGGATGGGGGTGTTTTTTCTGCTTCTGGTGACGGGTTGCTGGCTTATGTACGTGGCTTCGCAATCTGTGGACTATACGTGGCGGTGGTACAGGATTCCCCAATATTTTTACTATACCGAAACCGTCGATGTTCGTTCCCAGATCGAGGGCGAGATCGCCTCGGTGAGCACCAAGGGTGAAGACGTTATCATCGAGGTTCAGGGAGAGGGTGAAACAGCTTCGTATGTGTTGCCCGAAGGTGAGCCTCTTCTGGAAGAAGGGGATTTCGTGAGCATGGGCGATGTTCTCGGAACCTATGAAGAGGGGAGTCCCGGTGTTCTTCTGACCGGTTTGTGGATGACCCTCGAGGTCAGCATGCTGGCCATTGTTCTGGGCATCGTCATCGGGCTTTTGACCGGGCTTGCCAGGATTTCGGACAACCCGGCCCTGAGATGGTCGGCCATCACCTATATCGAACTCATCCGGGGGTCCCCGCTCCTGGTTCAGATTTTTCTGTGGTATTTCGTGGTGGGTACGCTCATCAACACCGTGCTGGCCAAACAGGGGATCGGGCAGATCCCTTCCCTGTGGTTCGGGGTTATCTCCCTCGCCCTTTTTGCCGGGGCCTATATCGCCGAGATCGTGCGCGCGGGTATCCAGTCCGTGCATCTTGGTCAGATGGAGGCGGCCAGGTCGCTGGGAATGGATTATGCTCAGGCCATGCGCAAGGTCATCCTGCCCCAGGCCTTCAGACGGATTCTTCCTCCCCTGGCCGGGCAGTTCATCAGTCTGGTCAAGGATTCTTCCCTGCTCGGGGTCATCGCCATCAGGGAACTCACCAAGGCGACGCGGGAGACCGTATCCACCTCGCTGCAGCCTTTCGAGCTGTGGATCGTCTGTGCCATCCTCTATCTGGTGCTGACCTTCACCCTGTCCATGTTTGTCCAATATCTCGAGCGCAAGGCCATCTGATCATGATACATGTCAAGAATCTGAACAAATATTTCTACATACCCCAGGAAATCCACGCTCTGCGGGATGTGAACGCTCATATTCACGAGGGCGAGGTGGTCGTTGTCATCGGGCCGTCCGGATCCGGCAAAAGTACCTTTCTGCGGTGCCTGAACCGTCTCGAATTTCCCCAGAGCGGGAGTATCGTCATCGGCGACGTGGATATTCTGGCCAAGGGATGTAATATCAACGAGGTTCGGGCCGAGGTGGGCATGGTTTTCCAGTCCTTCAACCTCTTTCCCCACAAGACCGTGCTGGACAACCTCACCATGGCCCAGATCACGGTGCGCAAGCGCAGCCGCAAACAGGCGGAAGCCAAGGCCATGGAACTCCTCAAGAAAGTCGGCATTGCGGAAAAACACGAAACCAAACCTGAGCAATTGTCCGGAGGCCAGCAGCAGCGGGTGGCCATTGCGCGTTCCCTGTGCATGGACCCCAAGGTCATGCTGTTTGACGAGCCCACATCGGCCCTGGATCCCGAGATGGTGGGCGAGGTTCTCGATGTCATGAAGGCCCTGGCCAAATCCGGCATGACCATGGTTGTGGTCACCCATGAAATGGGTTTTGCCCGGGAAGTGGCCGATCGGGTTATCTTCATGGACCAGGGGCAGATCCTGGAGGAAGGAACCCCTGAACATTTTTTTGCGGCTCCGGAAAACGATCGAACCAGGGATTTTCTGCGACAGATTTTATAATTTTCAAGATAGCGCCTCATGGGGTGTTTGCATGCGATTTCCGACATGCCCCCTTGTATCCGCATCAGTGGCGCAGCGCCAGGCATTCATTCAAACCTATCGGGAGGCATTCATGAAAAGTCGCATTCACGAGCAACTTGCCCGAACCATAGAAGCCAAGAATCAGGAGGCCAAGGCTCTGGCCCTTGAGGAGATCAAGGCCCTGAAAAAGGATCTTCTCGAGTTGGAAAAAGTGCTTGCCGGCAAGAAGAAACATACGGAAATGGCCCTTATGGATATCACGTGCGGGGCCTTCGAAGTCTACAAGAATGCGGCCCTGATCTTCCAGAACATGGAGATGCTCGAGGCCCTGCAGAAGGGGCGCGAAGAGGCCAAGGTCATCGATTACATGGAACGGCGCGGGGCCCGGTTGCTCAAGAAGCCCGAGGGTTGGCACTGGTTTTCTCCCCAGGGAGAGATGCTTTTTCTCGGGACCGCAACCGAACCCGTCAAGGCGGCTGAAAAGCTCAAATCCCTGGTGAGCAAGAAGCCCAAATCCGCGGCGAGTTCTCCCAAGAAAAAGACCGCAAGTTCCAAGACCGGCCCAAAGGTCCAAGAGGGTGCTCCCGCACAAGTGTGAATAGGGCGACCGTGGTCCGAAGACGGATTTTGTGCAGAAAAGAACAATGTTTGTTCCATGAGTAACTTCGTCTATGGATGCTCATCTTTTCAGCCGGGTCGTGGCTTTCATATTTGACACTTTTCTACATGTTGAGCTACTCTCAAGCTTTGGTTACATGGACGTTACGCTGGTATGACAAAAAAGGCCGGTCCGCTGTTCATACCGCGGATCGATGGTGTGTACTCACATTTCAGTCACATGTTAGGAGGGAGAACAGATGAGACGTTCGATTATGTTGCTGCTGTGCGCGGCATTGCTTGCCCTTGGAAGCGGCCAGACAGTCTTTGCCGAAGATGTCATCAAACTCGGAGTTGCCGGGGCTCACAGCGGTGACCTTGCCTCTTACGGCCTTCCGAGCCTGAATGCGGCCAAGCTGGTGGCCAAGAAATACAATGCCAAGGGCGGCGTACTCGGCAAAAAGGTCGTAGTCATCGCTCAGGATGACCAGTGCAAGCCGGAATTTGCCACCAACGCCGCCACCAAGCTGGTTTCCGACGGCGTGGATGTCGTCATGGGCCATATCTGCAGTGGTGCCACCAAGGCTGCCATGGGTATCTACAAGGATGCCAATATCATCGCCATGTCACCCTCCGCTACCAACCCGCCTCTGACCCAGAGCGGGGACTACCCCAACTTTTTCAGAACCATCGCATCCGACGACAACCAGGCCCGTGTCGAGACCGACTATGTGCTCAACGTCCTCGGAGCCAAAAAGATCGCCATCATCCACGACAAGGGCGACTACGGCAAGGGATTTGCCACTTTTGTCAAGCAGTTCATCGAAGACAGCGGCAAGGCCGAAGTTGTTCTTTTCGAAGGTGTCACTCCCGGTGCGGTGGACTACTCGGCGGTCGTTCAGAAAATGAGACGTTCCCAGCCCGATGCCGTTGTTTTCGGCGGCTACCACCCCGAGGCCTCCAAGATCGTCTCCACCATGCGCAAGAAGCGGATCAAGAGCCCCTTCCTCTCCGAGGACGGTGTGAAGGATGAAACGTTCATCAAGGTTGCCGGCAAGTATGCCGAAGGCGTCTATGCCACTGGTAACAAGGACGTTTCCAGCAATCCTCTGTATATTGCCGCCGTCAACGAGCACAAGGCCGAGTTCGGGACCGATCCCGGCGCCTTCTTCCCTCAGGCCTATGCCGCCTGTGTGGCTTTGCTGAACGCTATTGAAACGGCCGGTTCCACGGATTACACTGCCGTGAAAAAGGCCCTGCAGACAACCTATGCCGATACCCCCATCGGCAAAATCAAGTTCGACGAGCGCGGCGATGCCGAAGGTGTCGGCTTCTCGGTTTATCAGGTCAAGGACGGCGAATTCGTCGAAGTGACCAACTAACCATCGATCACGCACACACGGCTTCAATACGGGACGAACCTGGTTCGTCCCGTATTTTGCCATCCATGCCCAACGGTTCGTAGCGGCCCGTCTTCTTGCCGCATCCGCGATCCCAAACCAGCACGACCGGTACTTATGGACTATTTTCTGGAACTCTGTGTTGGAGGGCTGACCAGGGGAAGCATCTACGCCCTGATCGCCTTGGGCTATACCATGGTCTACGGTATTATCGAGCTGATCAACTTTGCCCACGGCGAAATCTACATGATCGGGGCATTTACCGGGCTCATCGTGGCCGGTGTTCTCTCCATGGCCGGGTTCAGCGGGTTGTCGCTCCTGGTTCTGGCCATGCTCGTGGCCGTGATTTACGCATCCGCCTATGGATTCACCATCGAGAAGATCGCCTACAAGCCCCTTCGCGGTGCCACCCGTCTGGCTCCGCTCATCAGCGCCATCGGGATGTCCATCTTCCTGCAGAACTATGTCCTGCTGGCCCAGACATCGGACTTCCTCCCCTTTCCCAGTCTCATCCCTGAATTCGCGTTCATGGAACCCTTTGTCTGGTATCTTGGGTCATCCGATCTGGTGATCATCCTGACGACCGTCGTGGTCATGATCGGGCTGACCTTCCTGATCAAGTTCACCAAGATAGGCAAGGCCATGCGGGCCACGGCCCAGAACAAGAAGATGGCCATGCTCACAGGCGTGAACGTGGACCGGGTCATCTCCATGACTTTTATCATCGGCTCGGGACTCGCCGCCATCGGAGGTGTCCTCATTGCCACGCATATCGGTCAGATCAATTTCTACATAGGATTCATCGCCGGGATCAAGGCGTTCACCGCAGCCGTGCTCGGCGGCATCGGCAGCATTCCCGGAGCCGTTCTCGGCAGTTTGGTTCTCGGGTGGACGGAAAGTTTTGCCACCGGGTATATCTCCAGCGATTACGAGGATGTGTTCGCTTTCTGTCTCCTGGTCCTGATCCTGATTTTCAGACCGGCCGGTATTCTCGGGCGATCCACCACCCAGAAAGTCTGATGCGGTCTCACCGTCAAATTCTGAAGGAAGAAGTATGTCCGGCTTGAAAAAATCTTTGGTTGTTGCCCTCTGGTTCATGTTCCTGACCTTTCCTCTCATGGTCATCCGTGTGGACACCATCGAGAAGACCATCCAGTGGCGCTGGATCAATCTGCTCTATATCGGACTCGGTGCGTTTGTCCTTTCCTTTGCATGGCGGTTCATGATCGCCCGCAAGGAGGCAGGAGATGTCGCTGATGCCGGGGAGCAGGGCAAGGAAAGTTGGACCCAGCGCATTCTGACCGACCCCAAGATCTATCGCCCCGCCATGGGCGGGTTGTTCGCTCTGGCCGTGGTCTTTCCGTTTCTGGGAGACACGTATCAGACCAATATCATGATTTCGGCCCTCATCTATGTGGTACTGGGCCTCGGACTGAATATTGTCGTGGGCCTGGCCGGTCTTCTCGATCTGGGGTATGTGGCCTTCTACGCTGTTGGTGCCTATTCCTACGCGCTGCTCAATTACCATTTTGGACTGGGATTCTGGACAGTCCTGCCCATCGGGGCGTGTCTGGGTGCCCTGTTCGGTATTGTTCTCGGTTTCCCGGTCCTGCGTCTTCGGGGTGACTATCTGGCTATTGTCACTCTCGGGTTCGGTGAGATCATACGCCTCGTTCTCGAGAATTGGAACGAATTTTCTTTTGGTCCCAGCGGGATTGCCAACATTCCCCGACCTGGATTCTTGGGTATGGATCTCTCCATGCACTCGGCCACCCTGTATATTTACTATATTATGATCGCCATGGTCATCTTCACCATTTTTGTGGTGAACCGCCTTCAGAACTCGCGTATCGGTCGAGCCTGGCTCGCCCTGCGAGAGGACGAGATCGCCTGTCAGGCCATGGGTATCGATCGGACAAAAACCAAGCTGACCGCCTTTGCTCTGGGAGCCACCTGGGCCGGTATGGTCGGGGTTGTGTTCGCGGCCAAAACCACCTTCATCAATCCGGCCAGTTTCACCTTCATGGAATCGGCCATCATTCTTTCGGTTGTCGTTCTCGGCGGCATGGGGTCACTCACAGGCTCTATTGTTGCGGCGATCATC
>CAYWJL010000006.1:20157-20531 GCA_964458145.1 uncultured Desulfovibrionales bacterium
ATGGGGTCCATTGTCGGGGTCATGCTGGCCGCGCTGATCCTCATCCTGCTGCCCGAGTATCTGCGTGCCTTTTCCGAGTATCGGATGCTCATCTTCGGCGCGTCCATGGTCCTGATGATGGTGTTCAGGCCCCAGGGACTCATTGCCAATGTCCGCAAGAAATATGGGTATAAGCATTCGTGATCAATCATTCTTTTTCATAACCCAACTCAACCTACCCGTATGAGCACTCAATCATATCCCTTACTCGACGTCTCCGATCTGACCATGGACTTTGGCGGGCTGCGCGCCCTCAACAGCGTGGATCTCACTGTTTCAGCCGGTGAGATTGTCGCCTTGATCGGTCCCAATGGTGCAGGCAAGACCACTTTTTT
>CAYWJL010000007.1:0-1588 GCA_964458145.1 uncultured Desulfovibrionales bacterium
GCGGGTTTGCGGTGGTGGATCATGTCCTGGGCCATGGCCAGGCGGACGTCTTCGGGCAGGGGGGTGGGGCCGGGAGTGAGCAGGCGCTGTTTATTGAGCATGATGAGTGATTCTCCGTGAATCGGAAAGGTTCGGGGGGATTGATGAGTAAGCGGCAGCGACAATATCCGGGGACCTACCCCAAAGGTTTGCGGGATGCAACGCAGTGATTGATGGGGGGTTGGTGCCTGTTAGATGATCCCGTGCAGGGGCCCTCCGGGCGCGGCAAGGGCATCGACCCGTTTTTCAATGCCGGGATCGGGGTCCAGAGGGGGGGCGTGGAAGGGCTTGATCCGGGCGTCGATGACTACCGGCCCCGTACATCCCCAGTGTTTGCAAAGGGTTGAACTCCCAACGCCGTAGATATCCGTTGCCGGGTCCGAGCGGGTGAAGGTGACCCAGAGGAAGTTGTCCCAGTTTTTGACCGTGAACGCTGCATCATCGGCCACAATCAGCAGGGGGAAACCGCAAAGCTTCCGGCATGAGGCGAGTCGTTCGCAGAGTGCGTCCATGGCCGGATCGGCCGTGTCTCTGGGAAGATCGTGTCGTGGTCCCTGAATGACCATGATCCCGGGGGCCAGGACTTCGGGGTTTCTGAATCCTTCAGGCAGGCGAAGATCAGCGGGAATCCCGGCTGCAAGCGTGTTGATGCGTGGCCCGGCAACGGTCCACAGCACCTTGGAACCTTCGTTGAGTCCTGTGCCGGAATAATCCAGGGTGTCCATGGTCGTTTTGGTGATGAAATGCAAATCCCTGGTGGGGTTCAGCCGTTCCAGAACATGTCGGAAGAAGGTCGGGACATCATGGCAGGACAGGGAAGGATCGTCCTCCCGGGCCGCGATGAACAGGTACTTGGCCAGGGAGGTCTGGGTCGATCCCAGAAGGGACAGTCCGCTGGTGACCAGTTCCCGGGGTTTGCGCGGTTGGTCGTAGGGGACGTACCGTTCGCTGCCCAGTGCCAGAAGGAGTGGGTGGACACCGGCCGCATCCACGGCATGGACCTCGTGGATGCCCGAGAACACCGTGGGCACGAGATCTTCGGTGAGTTCGTGGATGAAGGTCCCGAAGACGGTGTCCTCCTGGGGAGGGCGGCCCACGGTTGTAAACGGCCAGACCGCGTTTGTGCGGTGCAGGACCGAGGTGACTTTGAGTACGGGAAAATCATGGGTCAGGCTGTAGTAACCCAGATGGTCGCCGAACGGGCCTTCGGGCTTCTGGGTGTGGGGATCGATAATGCCCTGGATGCAAAAATCAGCTTCGGCCGGAATGGGGAGGTGACCGGCTCGTTTGATCATGGGGATGCGGTGGCCTCCGAGGACCCCGGCGAAAAAGAGTTCGGGCAGATTTTCGGGAAGCGGCATGATGGCGGCCAGGGTCATGGCCGGAGGGCCGCCCACGAAGATGTTCACGCGCAAGGACTGTCCCCGCTCGATGGCCTCGGCGTGATGCACCCCGATTCCCCGGCAGATCTGGTAGTGCAGGCCGGCTTCCTTGTAGTTGATCCTAAATACATGGAAAACCAGGCCATTATTCCACTGGAAGGAGCTAT